>NZ_WEKR01000038.1:0-16583 GCF_024105395.1 Paracoccus sp. 08
GCTGCTGAACAAGGAGATCTTCGACACCTTGGACGACGCGCGCCGAAAGATCGCCCTCTGGCGCTACGACTACAACGCTGTCAGGCCGCACTCCTCGCTCGGCAACCTGACGCCGCTCGAAGCGCGCCGGACGCTTGCGCTCCCTGATGGCTCCGCGCCCGGCGCGCTTGCCATGAAACCACCCCCCGACTACCAATCTCAAACCGGCAGACTCTCATTATGAACGAGGGACGATCGGGGGGCAGGTCATCTGCGCTACCGCATCGCGCTTGAACTCGTCCATGAAATTACCTGCGCCCATCATGGCTTCCTTGCCTCAAAGTTAGCGAAGAAAGCGTCCAGGAAACATGAGGCTATTCAGTGGCACTCGGTGTGGGGCTGCGCTTTGGCAGATATGCTAATTTTATGTCATCAAGTTGGGCACAGAGAAGGCTTCCCTATAGTCCTTCAAGATCGATTTCATTTGTATCCCGGCAGACCCAAGCACGCAGACAAGAGCACAAAATATTGCCAGACCAATGGCACCAGCGTCGTCCATCGGCCAAATATAAACAATGGTGCGGTACGCAGCAGCCGCCACTATGGCCAGAACGATCTGACCTCCTATCGCTTTGTAATAGTCGGTAAGGCTGCATCCCAACAACGGCAATATGACCCTGAGGCTCCATACCGAGAAGGCAAGTGTAAAAATTGTGTAGGCAAGTGCTATGGTTGAAAGTCCGAACCACGCCGACCCGCCTAGACAAATAAGCCAGAGCACTGAGGATTGCGTCGCAAGTTTCAATTGAACTTCGGGCCGACCGATGGCTAGTATAAATGTTCCAAGGATTCCAACGACAGGCAGTGCTGCCGCCGCGGGCATGATAAGTGCGAAAATATGCGCAGCTTCGCGCCATTTTTCTGAGAGCAGCAGATCAAAAATAGGAACGCTCGCCACTCCGACAAGCGCCATCGGCGCAATCAGCAGGGTGGCGAGAACCTTGCTTGCCAAAAGAACCTGTGCGCGCAACTTTCCCGAGTCACTTTGCGCCCCTGCTACCAGTGGATAGAGGACGTATTGGAGGGGACCCGTTACAAGCATCCATGGAAGGCGTGCGAATTGAAATGCCATCCCGTAGGTTCCTAAATCAGCCGCTCCTCGGACCTTGCCGATGGCCATGCTTTCAACCGTGCGGCTACCAAAGCCAACCACATTGGCTGCAAGAAGATTCCAGCCAAAAATGACGTGCGGCAATGCTGAGGCCCATTTGAAAACAGCGCGCGGACGATAAGGACTAAGCACCAAATTCAAAACAAGACGCACGGCATACATGGTGACTTGCTGCCAAACCAACGCCCACACGCCCATACCATGAAGGGCAGCCGATATGGCGACACCCACGCTTGCCGCCATCGCTGATATTTCCGCAAGTGCGATGCGCCCGAAAAGGCCCCGCTGTTGCAAAGCTGCCCCTGGCACAAGCGCTAATGACTGCAGAAAGATGACGGTTGCCAAGCTGGCCATGACCGCGCCAAGTGTCGGCTCTTGCATCCAGTATGCGACGACAGGAGCCAGCGTAGCGAGTAATAAGCAAAGTCCTGCGCCAAAAGAGACAGTTAACCAAAAGCATGAGTGCCAAGCAGTCAAATCAGCCAACTTGTCCCTGACAAGTGAGCTCCCTAAACCACTATCTGCGAAGAGCATCACAAGCAGTACGATTGGCATGGCCATCGCTATCACGCCGTAGTCCGCGGGACTTAGAATTCGTGCTAGTAAGGGCAGTGACAAAAACTGCACAATCAGTCGCAGCATGTTGACTGACGAGAGAAGGGCTGTTCCCGTAAGCAGCTTTTTCAAAGACATTTTCTGGTCAGTCAGCTTCGGCCGGAGCCGATTTCCCAAGCAGCTTCCCAACTATTGCTTGTGGAAATCCAGCAAAAACTCTTATTCCCGCACCAAGGTCTGTTTTTAAAAGGCGCCAAGCTTGAGGCGTCGCTTTTCCAAGGTTCTTCAAAAGATTTCGAAGCAAATGAAAGCTTAATTCACCAGTAAAAGTATTTATTCTACTTTCGTTCAGTGCCTTGTTGTTTTCGCCTAGAAAACCCGCTTTGGCTAGCACCCCATGAGTAAGAAGCCGGTCGACTTTTATATTTAATAACCTAGATGCATCCCAGCCAAGATTGCTAAAAAAGATATTTACGCTTTCACCGCATTCTACCACGCTGTCAAGATCAAAGCCCACACGGCTCGAGCGAGCCAGTAGCTCGGTGAAAAATAGTACGTCTTCACCGGAGGACTTTAAGTGCGTGCTGAAACGCAATAAAGGCGCAATTTTTTTTCGATAAACAACTGTTGAGGCTTGGTAAGGAAATTCCCGAAGGCAAAGGCCAACGATTTTATCGATGGGGAGTTCTACAATTCCTGAATTTTTATTTTCTTCACTGATAAGTTCAGCCGTGCGCGGTACGTGGGGCGAACGAACGTGAGATTCATGGCGCCCTGCGCGCCGATTATCCGTGAAGTAAAAATCGAACCCTTCATCAAGCGCCGCGATAGCGCGAGCTACATGGTCACTTGGCCAAATGTCGTCTGAATCTAAAAAAGCGATTGCGTCGCTCTTAGGAATGGCAATTTTTAGGCCATGGTTTCTTGCAGCTCCAACTCCACTGTTGACTTGCTCGACAAGATGCATGGTTCGCGGGCCGGTCAGTTCATACCCGACGACTTCCTGTCGCGCAGGTAGGGGAGAGCCGTCATCGATCAGCACAGCCCGCAATTGCCATCCTTGAGGGATAGTTTGGGCCTCAAGGGACTGTAGCGTTTTGCCCAGTACGCCAGGCTTTCGCTGAAAGAAGGGAATGACTACTGAAAGTGTTTTCATCGAAACCTGCCGTTTCGGCCTGATGCCTTAGCAGGCTGTGTTTCCCAAAGGCAAGCCATTTCGAGGATGTTCAGGCTAGTGTCAGAGGTGGCGCTCAACGGTTTAGCGCCCCTGAAGAATGCGAATCGCATCAAGGGTTTCTGAATGGCCGGATGTTTCGTGGACGGCTTTTTCGCTAACTTTGAAGCAGAAGGCCGGGATAGGCACAGCCAATTTCACAGGCGAGTTCACGCGCAACGCGGTCGCGGAAACTACGGAATGGGGTACCCGATCAAGGAAGTTTCCAGGGCAGCTCGGCGTCAGCCTACATTCGCTCTACGCGCGGGGACCTGCCACCCGCGGGTCCCTCGATCATAACGAGAGTCGGCCGGTTTGTGCGCTGCATCCCAACCTTGGACCGCCGGATGCTGGAGTTTTCCGGCTTGGTCATGGCGACGGGCTGGCTGCGCCGCCGGGATAATGCAGGGCGATCGGGACGTTATATCCGATGGCGCTGTGGGGTCGGTCCTCGTTGTAGTGCCTACGCCAAGTCTCCAGTTTTTCCTGTGCGTCCGCAAGGCTCATGAACCAGTGCGCGTTCAGGCATTCCGACCTGAGCTTGCTGTTGAACGCTTCGATAAAGCCATTTTCGGTGGGCTTGCCAGGGCGTGAGAAGTCCAGGGTGATTTGGTTGGCGTAGGCCCACAGATCGTGGTCGCGCGAGATGAACTCGCTGCCATTGTCGACCCGGATCGTTCTGGGATAGCCCACCTGGGCACAGACCCGTTCCAGTGTCCGGACCACATCCTCGCCGCGGTAGGTGAAGCGCGGGTCGGCCGTTGGACAAAAGCGGAAATGCGTATCCGCGATCGTCAGGATCCGCAGCCTGTTACCCAAGGCCAATTGGTCATGAACAAAGTCCATGGCCCAGACTTCGTTCGGCCTGACTGCCTCCTGGCGATCGTCTCGCAGCTTGGCCTTCACCTGCGGTTTCGGGTTCTTGTTCCTGAGCTGCGGACCCAACTCATTGTAAATCCTACGCGTCTTCTTGATGTTCACCTGCCATCCCTCTCGTCGCAGCAAGACGTGGACACGCCGATATCCGTAGCGCACCCGCGTTTCGCAGATTTCCCTGATCCGTCGTGCGACGGCCGCCTGATCGGTGCGTCGGGACTTGTAGTGGAATGTGGAGGTGTCGAACTGCAGGGCCCCACAAGCCTTGAGTATCGACGCGCCCCAATCGATGCACATCCCGCGAACCAGCTCGCGCATCCGACCAGGGTGAGTCAGCAGGCGCCACCGGTTCAAGTCTACTGGCGAACGAGCTTTCGGCGGACGACGTCCTGCAGCATTTCCCGATCCAAAGTCAGGTCGGCGACGATCTTTTTCAGGCGACCGTTCTCGTCCTCAAGCGCCTTCAGCCGACGCATTTCGTCGGGCAGCAGCCCGCCATACCGCTTCTTCCAGTTGAAGTAGGTCGCTTGGCTGATCCCCGCCTTGCGGCAGATCTCGCCCACCGGCGTGCCCTCATCGCCTTGCTTCAGAAGAACGCCTTCTGCGCTTCCGTGAACTTCGATGCCTTCATCGTTCTCCGCTCCTCTCCCAGCCGGGGAAGGTTAGCCGAAAACTCCAGTTTCAACGGGTCCAGTTCTCAGGGTGCAGAGCAATCTGCAGGGTCGGTGATCTGATACGACCGATGCCTAGAAACATTCCTCTCTGCAATCATGCTCGCCGCGACAGTCTTGTTCCAGCGCTGAAATTCAATGAATCTGGCCTCTACAGTACAGGCTGCCTGCAATAACTTTGGGATCCATAGCTTTTCTTGCAGGCACTTGATTCAACCTGACTAAAAAGACAGCCATCGTGTCTTTTTTAGAAAAATCCTTTCGTGTCGGCCGTTTAAGTCTAGGAAATCTGAAACAATAGATTTTGCACAGTGTGTTAACTATATCTTACGGATTGCTAAAATTTTAACGGAATGATGTAGAGTGCCCTTCCATGACAATGCTGGCAGGCTGTCCGCATGTCTCGGTGCCAGTCTAAAAGAATGTTTAGTTATCAAAAGGTTGGTTGTTACTATGCGAACACTACGTGCACAGCGAGATTTTGTGTCGGACTGTCACTCCTCCCTCGCGGCCAACACCTCTCTTGCAGGACTGCATCGGCCGCGCGCAAAAAGGGCCTCCCCTGTGGGTGGCATGGCCAAGCGGGGGCTGGATGTCACGTTGGCGGTCTTGGGCTTGCTGCTGCTGGCGCCGCTGATCCTGGCGCTGGTCATTGTCCTCAAGCTAACGGATTCCGGGCCGCTGCTCTACGGGCACCGCCGCGTAGGCTTCGGCGGGCGCGAGTTCCGCTGCTGGAAGTTCCGCACCATGGTCGTCAACGGCGACGCCGTCCTGGAGCAGTACCTGCGCAAGCATCCCGCCAAGGCGGCCCTGTGGTACGAACAGCGCAAGCTGGTCGACGATCCGCGCGTCACCCCCTTGGGCGCCGTGCTGCGCAAGCTGAGCCTGGACGAGCTGCCCCAGCTTCTGAACGTGCTGACCGGAGAGATGAGCCTGGTCGGCCCGCGTCCGGTCGTGCGGGCAGAGCTGGACCATTACGCCAGCTCGACCCGCCACTATCTGGCGGCCCGCCCCGGCCTGTCCGGCCTCTGGCAGATCAGCGGCCGCAGCAACACGACCTACATGGAGCGCGTGCAGATGGACCGCTTCTACGTGATGAAGTGGAACCCGTGGATGGACCTGCGCATCATCTTCATGACCATCCCCGCCGTCGCGCTGTCCCGCGGAGCGCATTGAGCGGGCGGCTGTATCCGATGCAGTCCAGGTGATGGGGCCTTTGCGCCACTGTCGCCTTCAACATCTGTCCCGTGCGGCACATAGGTCTATATGTCTGATTGACGCCGTTTCCCCAATGGAAGGAAGTGGCCGCAACGTTGCTTTGGGCACTGCATAGCATGCTGCATTGAGGCACTGGCATGCCAGCGTCCGCTGCCGTGCTAACCTGCCAGGCCCAGAAACAGCGACAGCGCCCGGTTCACAGTCACCATGGTTGCGTCATCGACCGTGCCGAAGGATGGGCCCAGCTTGTCCACGGGCAGAGTGGCTGCCTTGTCTATCATGACATTGGACGTGGCACGCAGGCGGTTCTGCGGGGTCGGCTCGATCTGGACACGGATCAGCGGGGCATGGATCAGGGTCGATGTCAGGGGCAGGACCGTTTTCGACCGGGCCTCGGAGAACATGTCGGACTGGATGACAAGCGCAGGGCGCGGTTTGCCGTAATCTCCCTGCAGGGAGATCGTCACCAGATCTCCTCGCCTCATTCCCAGCCTTCCGTGCTGGCTGCGGCGTCCTCCAAGAACATGTCGAATTCCGGATCGTGCAGGTCTGCAGCGGCAGCAAGAGCGGACTGTCGACGGCATTCGTCGGCGAAGCCGGGCCGCCGGGTGTCCGGAACCCAGATCTGCACGGGTCGCAGCCCGGCAGCACGCAGGGCATCCCGGCGCTTTTGAACGCGTTGAGATACGGGTGTAGGCATGGCGTCCTCCATTTGTTACATGTAACAAATGAGGCCGTTTTTTGCAAGGGTTTGTAGGCAATTCATAGGGTCGTTGGTTTAGCCGTGGCTTCAGTCGACGCATTTGGCCAAGTGAAACGTGCCCTCAAAAGGTAAACGGAATCAGAAGGCGGTCTACAAGGAGGCTACTCAGGCAAAGCCGGTTTGGGGCTTCCTTGGATCAGACTGCGGGTCCTTGCCTGCGGGAAATAGGCATAGAAGGTGGCCCTGCTGACATCCAGACGCCGGGCGATCTGGGCTACGGGAATGTCGCGGTCCCGAAGCAAGGCGCGGGCCATGGCAAGGTCCGCCTCGGTCAGCTTGCGCCGGCGTCCGCCCTTGCGGCCGCGGGCGGCGGCGGCCTTCAACCCTTCGATCGTGCGCTCGCGGTTCAGGTCCAGGAAATATTCGGCGATGGTGCCTAGGAAATTGAACATCAACCGCCCTGTGGGCGTCTCGGTGTCGATGGCCTCGGTGAGGGATCTCAGCCGCACCCCCTGCCCCTGCAGCCTGTGGGCGGTGTCCAGCATCTCGCGCAGGCTGCGGCCCAGCCTGTCCACCTTCCACACCACCAGCTGATCCTCGGGGCGCAGAAAGGCCAGCGCGGCCTCCAGTGCGGGTCGTCCGGTCCCGGCACGGCCGGATTCCTTCTCCTCGAAGATCCGTTCGCAGCCTGCACGTTTCAGGGCATCCCGCTGCAGGTCCAGTTTCTGGTCTTCGGTCGAGACGCGGGCATATCCGATCAGCATGTCCGGATCGTAAGCCAAGAGGGTATTTTGGACAACTGATTTCCGGACAGGGTTTCCGGACAGAAAACGGTTCTGAAACCATGCCATCGGACGGACCGGTCAGGTCTGTCCGGAAAACGACCGTTTGATTGACGCTCGATCAGCGGAAGGTGATGCGGATGGGACGGCGTGCCCGGCGCGGGACCGGCTTGCCGATATGGTCCCTGAAGCGGTGAGCATAGCAGATGGCGGCGATGATGATCACGGTCCCGGCGCTAAACTGATAGAAATACACGACCTCGATCCACATCAGCATGAACAGCCGCACCATGAAAAGGGCGAAGAAGACCGATGCGGCCGACGGGCTGCGGATTGCCCAGTTGAGGCAGATCCATGTAGCACCGATAAAAATTAGAGTTTGCCCAGCAGTAGCGAGCACTCCGATCTCAACTGCGTTCGAAATTATAGTGTTGTGAAAGTGAAACCCACTACGGCCAGTGATGCCGAAATCCGCCCATAGTTGTTCCGCCAGCGGCTGACCGGGAACCCAAAACGCTTGGAACCCAACCCCCAGCAGCGGCCTTTCAGCAATCTCTCTAAGCGCCACTGCCCAGAGGTCAGTCCGGCCGGTGAGCGTGATATCCTTGCCGGTCACGTCCAAAAACAGCTGCGCCAGCTCATCCGAGAGCGAGGACAGAAGCATCGCGATCGCCGCGCCCAGCACGACCGCCAGGGCGATCGCGACCAGGCGCATGTAGGGCGTCAGGCGCTGCAGCAGGATGATGACGCCGAAGACCAGGATGACGGCCATGGTGCTGACCAACGCGCCGCTGGACTGGCCCATCACCAGAAGCACCGCCCCCAGGAACATGGCGGCCAGCGCAGGCAGGTGCCAGCGCATCGAAAGGCGCCGGTCGACCAGCACCGCAAGGGAGGCGATGATCAGTACGGAGCTGGCATCCGCGAGGGCGTTCTTGCTGGCATGGATGCCCAGATATCCCATCCCGTCGGACCGCGCCCGTCCCAGCAGAAGGCTGGCCAGCCCCCCCATCGCGCTGGTGGCAAAGACGATCTTCACGAAGGTCATCGGGGCCAGCCGATAGCCGATGGCGACCGCGATGATCACCGTCAGCACCAGCTGGATGCCATAGCGCAGTGTCAGCGAGGTATAGTCCGACCAGGCAAAGGACATCACGCACCACAGCGCCACCAGCACGATGGGCCATTCGCGCCGCAGCGAGGCCAGCACCTCGCCGGGCCGGGTGGCCACCAGGGCCATGCCCCCCAGCAGGAACAGCAGCGCGCCCTTGGACCCCAGGGGGGTGATGAAGGTCAGGCCGAAGATCGCGATGAATGCCGCGATGGCGTTGGGGGAATAGCTCAGGACCCGGCGTCGCGGCTGGCGTGCCGGTCGTCTGGCCGTCATGGGCGCGCCGGCGGGCATGGTCTCGACCATCAGCGGTCCTCGCAGGTGACCGAACCCTCGAACAGGCAGGACGCATCCAGCGGGGTGAAGGCCACCCAATCGATCTCGTAGGCCAGGGGGCCGTCCTGCGGCTCCTGGTGGCCCATCCAGTCGGTCAGGGTTGCGGTGCTCCAGAAGGACATGTACAGCTTCTGCGGATGGGTCGGCAGGATGCTGTCGGGTTCCGTGCGGTGGACCTCCCGGCCGTCCAGGAACCAGGTGATCCCCTCGGGCGCCCACCGGAAGCCGACCGTGCGGAAGTCCTCGTCGAAGGCCGTATCGGAAGGCGTGGTGCCGCCGTTGTGGGGCTGGCCCGAGACATAGGTGTTCATCGTCATCACGCCCGGATCGCGGGTCAGGATCTCGATGTCGATCTCGTCATGGGGAGAGTCGTGGACCGGCCCGGCATAGGTGAAGACCGAGGCGTTCAGCCCCGACTGGCGCGGGGTGCGGATGCGCGCCTCGTAGGTGCCGTGCTGCAGATAGGCCTTGCTCTGGATCTCTCCGCACAGGGCGGGCCGGTCGCTGTTTCCCGGCGCCGGGATGTGGAACAGCGTCAGCAGGCCGCCGCGCACCTGGACCGCCCGGCCCGACCAGTGGCAGTCCTGCCAGTCGCCGTTGGTCCAGCCGTCCGACACGTACCAGCGGTCCTTGTCCAGCCCGTTCGTGAAATCCTCGAAGAAGCCGTCCGCATCGGGATGCGGGTCCGCCTGCTGGGCAGACAGGGGCTGCGCCGCCAGGACGAGCGCGAGGGCGAGAGCGGATGAATGGCGCATGTGCAAAGCCTCTTGGCCGCATGGTTGCCGTGCAGACCCGCCCGGCTTATGGAAGCCGCAGCCAAACGGGTCAAGGGAAAGGCGTTCACATGTCGGGCAATCGGACGAGACGGAACGCATGACGCCTCCCGTGGTATCGGTGGTGATGGCCAATTTCCGGGGTGCGGCGCATCTGGCCCGCGCGATGACCTCGGTCCTGGCTCAGTCCGAACGGCGGCTGGAGCTGATCCTGTCCGACGATGCCTCGGACGATGACAGCCTGGCCATAGCCCGCCGGATCGCCGCGACCGATGACCGGGTGCAGGTCATCGCCGCGCCGCGGAACGCAGGGCCCGCGGCCACGCGTAACCGGGCTCTGGATGCCGCGCGCGGTGCGTGGATCGCTGTCGTGGACAGCGACGACCTGATCCATCCCGACCGGCTGGCGCGCCTGATCGCCGCCGCGGATGCGGCGGGTGCCGATCTGGTCGCGGATGACCTGGTCTATTTCGGGACAGTGCCGCAGGGTCGTACCCTGCTTCAGTCCCTGGGCCTGTCCGCGCCCATGATGCTGGACGCGGCGCCCTATCTGCGCAGCAACGACCCCGGCGCGTCCCTGCCCCCCTACGGCTATCTCAAGCCGGTGATCCGACGCACCGCCCTGGCGGGGCTGCGCTATGACGCCGGGCTGAGGATCGGAGAGGATCACGACCTGGTGCTGCGCCTGCTGATCGGGGGCGCGCGCTTCCTGCTGCTGCCGGACCCGCTTTATGCCTATCGGCGGCATGCGGGGTCGATCTCGCACCGGCTGTCCGTCGCGACCGTCGAGGCGATGCTGCAGGCGCATCGCGCCCTGCCCCCGATGCCCGACCCCGAGACGCGCGCGGCCGCCGCGTCGGTGGACCGCCAGCTGCGCCGAGCCCTGCGCTATGAGCATCTGGTCGCCGACATCAAGGCCCGTCGCTGGCTGGGCGCCCTGCCACGGCTGGTCGACCCGGCCATGCTGTCGCGCCTGGCGGAAAGCCTGCGCGACCGCCGCAGCCGTGCGGTGGACCTGCCCCAGGACGCAACCGCCCTACCCGACCCGCTGCTGCGGATGCCGCAGCCCGGCCAGGCCTGGGACCAGCCCCCTGCCCCCTGTGCTGCCCGGATCGCGGCCATGGCCGCGCAGGGTGGCCGCCTGCCGTCCGGGGCTCCGTCCTGGGCGGTCTGGCTGTCAGAAGCGGTGGTGGACGCCGGTTCGGCGCAGTGATGCCGGGGCGCCTTCGTCAGGGACTGCCGCGTTTCTCGTACCACGTCCGGCAGAAGCGGACGAAATGGCGCGAGGGATGCTTGGGCTCGATCTCTTCGGCGGCGCACCAGCGGCGCCATTCTACCTCGAGGTAGCGCACGTCCCAGCCCGGCGCAGCGGTGCGGGCCTCTTCGTGGATGTCGGGGTCCAGGAAGGCCTCGAAGACATCGGCCACGGGCGCGGTGCCGCGGTTGCGGAACACGACCTTGGTCTCGTCCGCAGAAAAGCGCAGCGAATAGTCGGGCATGTGCGAATGGGCCGTGTCCTCGCGAATGACATTGGCCACCAGCCGCCTGAACTCGAAGCTGGTCGAGGACGAGCCGCATTTCTTCTGCAGCAGATCCAGGCCGATGGACCATTCGCGCTGGTTGCCGCAATGCTTGCGCGCCAGTTCGTAGAGACGGCGTTCCAGGGGGCGCCGCAGCCGGAAGTAGTCGCGGCTGATCGTCAGAACCTCATGCGCGCGGATCGCGTTGAAGACCCAGTCAGACAGCTTGATCTCGATCTCCTGCATGCGCCCCTCGCGGGTCTGACGCACGATGCGGGCGCTTTCGATCAGGCCGAAAGTCTCGAAGACCTCCTTGCCGCCGGTGGTGATGTTGGTCGAGATCCGCGTCCCCGCAAGCCGCTCCATCGCGGCCTTGAGCAGGTCGTAGCCGCGGCCCGTGGTCATCCGGTTGGTGGCCCGCAGCAGGTCCGAGGCCTGAAAGCGGACCAGCTGGCTGACCTCGCGGCCGTCGTTCAGGGCGCGGATCAGCTGGCTGATGCAGAAGATCAGGATGTCACGGTCGTGGACGGTGGCGATGCCGTCGCTGGAAGGCTTGATGTCGATCGACAGACCGTTGTGCTCGTAGTGCCGCGGCCTCAGGTCGGGCTTGGTCGAGAGCGAGAAGATCGGGTGCTCCATCGACCCCACATCCGCCTTGGGCGCGGCGTTGATGATGTCGCAGACAAAGAAGTCACGCTGCGGATGTCGGTCGGGAAGAAGCGGACTGCTCATCGGTTCTCTGGCACTTAACGACACTTCACCCATAACGACACTTCACCCATAAAACAAGCTTAACGACACTTCACCCATAAACGCTATGGAAACGACACTTCACCCATAGCGAATCACCACTTCACCCATAAGGAAACGACACTTCACCCATAAAGGGATCCAGTAAGCAATTGATTTTATTTTTTAAAAGAGGCTTCGAAAGTCCCTTAACACATATATAACCCCTTTTAACACAGAAGCCCTGTGGATAACTCCGCGCGTCGACGCAAATTCAGGCCCTTTAATTGAGGGATAGGACATGCTTGTGAGAGGATGGTGGAGAACCGTCCTACTCGATCAGCAGGCGGCCGATCCGGGAGGCTGGGGCCGGCCTGCGGGCCGAGAGCTTGTCCCTCAGGATGCCGCGCGCGATGGGGGCCAGGGTCAGCGGATCCCGGCAGGCCGAGAGCAGGGCCCCTGCCCTACCCGCCTGAGCGCGCCGATCCAGGAAAGCGCGCAGCAGGAAGCGTCGCCGCAACTCTCCTGCGTGGACACCCAAGGCCGCACGGGCGGTCTCGTCCATTCCCTCCGCCGCCAGATGCGCCAGAGCGGCCGTGTGGAGCGCCTGGAGGTCGGCCGTGCTGTGACGCGAGCTGAGCGAATCAAAGCGCCAGCGCGCGGCATAGCCGACCTCGGTCGAGACCCGGAACCGCGCCCGCTTCTGCAGCATCCTGACGTAGAGATCGTAATCCTCGCCTAAGCGCATCGTATCGTCATAGCGGAGGTCATGGGCCTGTAGGAAGGCACGGCGCATGATTGGCTTCAAAAAGCCCCATTCCCGCCGCTTGCTGCCGCGGACGGAATGGTTCGCGCGCACGAAGCCTACAAGATCGAGGTCGATCACCCGAGAACTGACCACAGGCGCCGCCGGAAGGTCAGCGGGCCCCGCGCTTTCAGCGACAAACAGGATGTTGTCGGCGATCATATCGGCACCGGGGATTGCCAACAGCCGGGCGAAGCGTCCAGGCAGAACGAAGTCATCGGCATCCAGGACGGCCACGAAGTCACCCATGGCAATGTCAAGGGCCCGGTTGCGTGCCGCGGCGGGTCCGCCGTTCACCGCACAGCGGAGCACCGTCAGCCGGTCGTCGCCTTGTCCGGCATTCTCGGCCATCGCTGCGGTATCGTCGTCCGATGCGTCGTCGACAACGATCACCTCTGCGGTCTCGACTTCGGCCAAAGCTGTTCGGACCGCATCCGCAATGGTGTCGGCGGCGTTATGGGCGGTGATGATCACCGAGACGGTGGAGGCTGCAGCGGTGTTCATAACGGTTCACGTGGCAAGACGGTGCGGGAAAGTCCAGACTACTATACGGATAGGGCTTGATTGAAACCTGATTATTCATATTATCCGGTTAGTACAATAATCAGGTAACTCATGCCCACGATCGTCATCGCGTCCCCAAAGGGCGGCGCCGGAAAATCCACCGCCGCGACCATCCTGGGGACCGAGCTGGCCCATGCAGGCGCCATGGTCACGATGCTTGATTGCGACCCGAACAAGTCTTTGTCGCTCTGGGCGGAACGCAAAGCATTGCCGCCGCGCATCCGCGTCCTGTCCGACGTGGGCGAGGGCGAGCTGGTTCGTACCATCAAGCGTCACGATCAGGACGGCGAGATCGTCATCGTCGACCTGGAGGGGATCGCATCACGACTGGTCAGCCGGGCGATCTCGCAGGCCGATCTTGTCATCACGCCGATGCGCGCCACCACCTTGGACGCGACGGTAGGCGTGCGGGCCTTACAACTAATCCATGAGGAGGAGGAGGCGCTGGACCGGGCCATCCCGCATGCCGTGGTCTTCACCATGACGCGCGCGGTGCGGTCGCGTCAGCACAGCGGCATCGAATCATCGTTGCGCGATCAGGGCGTCGACCTGATCGAACCGGCGCTGATGGAGCGGACAGCATTCTCGGCCCTGTTCGAGTTCGGGGGTGATCTGAGAACCATGCCCGCCCAGGGCAACATGGTAGCCGCGATCGAGAATGCAGAGGGCTTTGCCCGCGCGGTCTATGCGCGTCTTGCGGCGGAGGAGCAGTGATGGGCGACAAACCTTTCAGCATCGATCTGGGTCGTCTGCGGTCGCGTGAAAAGGATCGCAGCCCCGCCGCGGTGGAACGTGCAGACCGGGCGGGGGAGGAGTTGGGCTTCGTCGACCGCGAGCCGGGCAAACGGCGCGGTCGCAAACCCAGTCCTCGCACCGGGCAGGTTCATGCCAAGGTTCTGCCGCCCGTCGCCGACGAGATCGCCGCCGAGGCCCGCCGCCGTGGTGTGCAGCAAGGCGTCATTCTGGAGGAAGCTTGGGCGCTTTATAAAATCCGGTATTATTAAAAATCCGGTTAATAAAAAAACCAGATTTTTATCTGAAATCAATTGGCAAAAAATGGCTGACAGTTAAGGCATATTTGCCAGGGTCAGAACCTATTGGTTCTAGGTGAGGCTTCGCGATTTGCGTGGTTCAAGATCCCGAACTGAGGGTAGTGGAAATGAACAACGACGCGCAGATAGAGCGGCTGAAGCTGCTTTTTCCCGAGAGCCACGGGAAGCCAAGGGTCGACGAATGGCGCTTTTTGAACTGCATAATCTTCATCGATCGTAACGAGTTAAGTTGGTGCGACGCACCTCGGGCGAATGGTTCGCCAAAGACGCTTTACAACCGGTGGACGCGGTAAGGTGACAAGGGGGTCTTTGCCCGAATGATGGAGGGGCTTGCCTCCGAAGGCTGCCACGAGACAGTCTTGATTATCAACGCACTATACTTGAACGCGCATTGCACGGCTTCGAGCCTGCGGGCGAAACGTATGGTCCGCCCCGTCTGCAAGTGGCAATTTTTGATGAAATGATCAGTCTGCACAAACGTATTCGGCATGTCGGCACAAAGACCGCCGCCAAGATGGAGATCCGCGCGTCACAATCCTCATAAAGGGGCCGGCCTCGGGGGACCATTTTTCGCCGGAGGTTTTGCAACGCCGATCAACTGTCAGGCCATCTTCCTTCCACCACTCGCAGCTTGTTGCGCCCGGCTGTACTCGCCCGAGCGCGTGTTCCTTAAAGCGCCATCTGCGGCACGGTTTCATAGTTTCGCCCGTGCCGCAGAAGCGCCCAAACAGTGCGGGCCATCTTCGCGGCGAGGGCGACGACAGCGACGTTGGGGTGGATGCGCACAAGCAGCGCACGCAGCCAAGCGCCTATCGCAGTATTCGCTTTCGCCAATGTTGGCATGGCAGATCGCGCGCCCTGGATCAGCATCTTGCGCAGGTATCGACTGCCGCGCTTCGTGATCCCTAGCAGCTTCGGTTTGCCTCCTGTTGTCGGCTGCCTCGGCACCAGACCCAGCCAGGCGGCCAGATCGCGTCCTTTCGTGAATGTTGCGGCGTTGCCGACAGCGGCGACCAATGCGGTGGCATTCAGCGCACCGATGCCCGGAATGCCTGTCAGCCGCCGTGCTCGCTCATCGGTCCGAGCCATGGCCGTGAACTCGGCATCAAAAAGTTGCAATGCGGCGGTCAAGCTCGTCCCACCGCGTGCGCATGTTGCCGAGCAGGAAAGCCATGTGGGCACTGGAGGGTGCCCGTGGCGGGGTCCAGCAGGTCAGCGAGCAAGTGACGCACCGGGCATGGCCCTGTGCCACGACATGTCCCCGTTCCAGCAGAAGGCTCCTGATTTGGTTGGTCAGCGACGTGCGTTCTCCGACCAGCCGATCCCGCACGCGATGCAGCGTCTAGACATCGAGCTGCTCCTCGCTCTTGAGTTCGACAAAGCGCATGGTGGCACGAGTTGCCGCTTCGGCAATTGCCTCAGCGTCGCGATCATCATTCGTCTGCGCCTTTACGTAAGGCCGGACATATTCCGGCGACATCAGCCGGACTTCATGACCCAGTGCTGCCAGCGACCGTCGCATGTGATGAGCGCCGCAACACGCCTCCATGGCCATGACGCAGGCCGGCAGCTTCGACGCGAACGCGATGACACCGTCGCGACGCAATCGCCGTCGAACCACCACTGTCCCCAGGCTGTCGAGACCGACGATGCTGCAGCTGTTCTTGCCTAGGTCGATGCCAACGATCACAATGCTCATGATCCGCTCCTTCCTCCATTCAATACCGACATCCTACACTGAGATCGGCGGGAGGGGCGGGCCATCCATAAAGGGGGGACCCGGCGACCAGCGCGGCCACCTCATCGGGCGAACGAAAGGCGGGCTGAACACCAAGCTGCACGCCGTGACGGATGCGAAAAGCCGTCCGCTCCGGTTCTTCATGACGGCGGGCCAGGTCTGCGACTACACCGGCGCCGCGGCCCTGCTGGGCAGTCTGCCCGCTGCGGAGTGGTTGATCGCGGATCGGGGATACGATGCAGACTGGTTCCGGGACGCGTTGAGAGACAGGGCGATACGCCCTTGCATTCCGGGTCGGAAATTGCGCGGCACAGTCGTCCGCTACGAAAAGTGCCGCGACAAGAGGCACAACCGGATCGAGATCATGTTCGGTCGACTGAAGGACTGGCCGCGTATCGCCGCCCGTTACGACAGATGCCCGAAGATCTTTCTCTCCGCCATCGCGCTTGCAGCATCGTCATCTTCTGGCTGTGACGATCAATGCGTCCGGAGCCTGGGAAAAGTGTAAAGAAGATGGTGATATCATGGAGGGGCCGGTCTAGGGTCAGGATGCATTGATTTCCGTTGCGGTGCGTGATTCACGGTTCCGGAAACGGAGCGATGATATAAGCGACCTTTTCTGGCTGACGGACGCGCAGATGACACGTCTCGCTCCCTATTTTCCGAAGGCCCACGGCAAGCCACGCGTTGATGACAGACGTGTTCTCAGTGGGATTATCTTCATTATCCGCAATGGCTTGCGCTGGCGTGATGCACCCACTGCCTATGGGCCTCACAAAACGCTGTA
>NZ_WEKR01000039.1:0-20869 GCF_024105395.1 Paracoccus sp. 08
CCGCCACGATCAGCGCCGCGCCATGCGCATATTTGTGCCCGCCTTCGGACTGCTGCTTGCGCAGCCAGGGCCCTTCGCCGCCCGGCCCCTGCGCGCGGCGCCGGTCGGCCAGCTCGAAGCGCGGCCAGAGCGCGGTCATCAGCGCCGGGCGCAGGCCGCGCCCGCCCTGGACGCGGAACGGCTCCAACCCGATATCGGCCACGACCAGTTGCCCGCAGGTCAGGGGGCCATGCTCCAGCAGGTGACCGGGCTTGGGGCTGTCGAAGGTCACCGTCATCGCGACGCGCAGCGCGTGCCAGGGCAGGGCGCCGCGCCCCGAGCCCAGGATCACGCCGCTGTCCAGGCACAGACCGCTTGGCGCATCCACCGCGACCAGGCGCGGGCGATAGAAGGCGCCGTCGCCGCCCTCGCCGCCCAGATGGCGCAGCAGGGCCGCGATCTCGTCCTCGGGCGGGCGGGTTAGGCCGGTGCCGAAGATCGCGTCGACATAGACATCGGCATCGGGCAGGGCGCGCAGCGCCGCGCGGGTTAGCGGCAGGACCGGCCCAGGCCATTGCGCCCGCGCCGCCGCCGCGTCGGAGCCCGGTCGCGGGGCCGCGCCCAGCACATCGACCCGCCAGCCCGCCTGCGCCAGCGCGCGCGCCACGACAAAGCCGTCGCCGCCATTCGCGCCCGGCCCGCACAGGACGACCGCCCGCCCCGGACGCGGCCAGCGCAGGCGGATCTGGCCCGCGACGGCACGTCCCGCGCGGGTCATCAGGTTCAGCCCGGACGTCACGCCGCTGCCTATCGCTGCGGATTCGATGGCGCGCATTTGAGCGACGGTGACGATTTCACTGCCTTCCATCATGGTCGATGATTAATCCTTGGGCTGAATGGTGAAATATTAGGCATACGAGCCGGACAAACGGCTTGGGGGCTTCCAAGATCATGCTGCTGCATTTACGCGGTTCATCAAACGCGCCAATCAGTCTTCAGGCAAGCCGCGAGGAAGGGTCTATTGCGATGAAGAAGATCGAGGCGATCATCAAGCCGTTCAAGCTGGACGATGTCAAAGAGGCGCTGCAGGAAGTCGGCGTGCAGGGTCTTTCCGTGACCGAGGTCAAGGGTTTCGGTCGTCAGAAGGGCCATACCGAACTGTATCGCGGCGCTGAATATGTCGTCGACTTCCTGCCCAAGGTGAAGATCGAGATGGTGCTGCCCGACGATCAGGTCGATGCCGCCATCGAGGCGATCGTCGCCGCTGCGCGCACCGAGAAGATCGGCGACGGCAAGATCTTCGTCTTGCCCGTCGAACAGGCGATCCGCATCCGGACCGGAGAGACGGGCGACGACGCCGTCTGATCGACCGAAGTTACACAGGCCTTCGCGCCCGGCAGGCCCAGGCCGCCGGGCCGCATCTACGAAGAAAGGGAAGAGATGCAAATCAAGGATGTCTTGAAGCTGATCGAGGACGAGGATGTCGCCTATGTCGACGTTCGCTTCACCGACCCCAAGGGCAAGCTGCAGCACGTGACGCTGGACCGCGACCTAGTCGACGAGGACTTCTTCGAGGAAGGCTTCATGTTCGACGGCAGCTCGATCGCGGGCTGGAAGTCGATCGACCAGTCGGACATGAAGCTGATCCTGGACCCTGCCTCGGTCTATATCGATCCGTTCTATGCCGAAAAGACGCTGTGCGTGCACTGCAACGTGGTCGAGCCCGACACGAACGAGCCCTATTCGCGCGACCCGCGCGGCACCGCCGCAAAGGCCGAGGCCTATCTGAAGGCGTCGGGGATCGGTGATGCGGCCTATTTCGGCCCCGAGGCCGAATTCTTCATCTTCGACGACGTGCGCTATTCGGTGACGCCGCAGAAGGTGTCGTTCCAGATCGACGCGGCCGATGCCGCCTGGAACACCGACACCGAATACGAGATGGGCAACACCGGTCACCGCGCGGCCCACAAGGGCGGCTATTTCCCGGTCAACCCCGTCGACACCGCCCAGGATATCCGCGGCGAGATGCTGTCCACCATGAAGCGCATGGGCATGCGCGTCGACAAGCACCACCACGAGGTCGCGACCTGCCAGCACGAGCTGGGTCTGATCTTCGGTGGTCTGGTCGAGCAGGCCGACAACATCCAGAAATACAAGTATGTCATCCACAACGTGGCCCATGCCTATGGCAAGTCGGTCACCTTCATGCCCAAGCCCATGAAGGGCGACAACGGGTCGGGGATGCACGTCAACATGTCGATCTGGAAGGACGGCAAGCCGCTGTTCTCGGGTGACAAATATGCGGACCTGTCGCAGGAGGCGCTGTACTTCATCGGCGGCATCCTGAAGCATGCCAAGGCGCTGAACGCGCTGACCAACCCGTCGACCAACAGCTACAAGCGCCTGATCCCGGGCTTCGAGGCCCCCGTGCTGCGCGCGTTCTCGGCCCGCAACCGCTCGGGCTGCGTCCGGATCCCGTGGACGGAGAGCCCCAAGGCCAAGCGCGTCGAAGCGCGTTTCCCCGACCCCTCGGCCAACCCGTACCTGTGCTTTGCGGCGCTGCTGATGGCGGGCCTGGACGGCATCAAGAACAAGATCGATCCGGGCCCGGCCTCGGACAAGGATCTCTACGACCTGCCGCCCGAAGAGCTGGCCGAAATCCCGACCGTCTGCGGATCCTTGCGCGAGGCATTGGAGGAGCTGGAAAAGGACATGGACTTCCTGCTGCAGGGCGACGTGTTCACCCGCGACCAGCTGGAAGGCTATATCGCGCTGAAGTGGGAAGAGGTCTATGCCTACGAGCATACCCCCCATCCCATCGAATACGCGATGTATTACAGCTGCTGATCCCGTCCGCGGATCAGATCGGGGGGCGGTCCTGCGGGGCCGCCCCTTTCTCATGCGATCACGACGACCACACGGAACAACACGGTTTGGTGACAGGGTGTCACGAAAGTCGGTTTCCGGCGTGTCTGTAAGCATGGATCGACACGGTCCACCCACATGACACCCAGGAGAGACATGATGAAACGTCTTGTTGCCGCCGCCACCACCGCCGCCCTGATGGCGCTGTCCGCACTGCCCGCCGCCGCCGGCCTGGCAGGCATGAGCGAACGCCCCGATTTCGCGCCAGCGCCCATGGCGCAGGTCAAGGTCGAACGTCGCGCCGGTGATCTGTTCACCGCCCGCGAACTGGGCCAGCGCAACCTGATGGCCGACGATGTCGTGTCCGTCACGCTGCTGCCGTCGGCCGGTGACGCGGCCATGCGGTCCAGCCGCGACGACAGCTGATCGTCGTCAGCGTTGCAGAAAGGGGGCGGTCCGATGGGCCGCCCCCTTTGTCATGCGTGACGCCGGATCATTCCGCGGCGATGTCGGAGGCGGTGGGATAGTCGGTGTATCCCTCGGCGCCGCCTGCATAGAATGTGGCCGGGTCCTGGTCGTTCAGCGGCAGGCCGCGACGGAACCGTTCGGGCAGGTCCGGCGTCGCGATGAAATCGCGCCCGAAGGCCACGGCATCGGCGCGACCCTCGGCCAGCAGGGCCTCGGCGCTTTCGCGGGTCAGGCCCTCGTTCGCGATGACCGGGCCGCCGAAGGCGTCGCGGATGGCGTCCAGCAGGCTGTCCTCGGCCACGCGTTCGCGCAGGCACAGGAAGGCCACGCCGCGCGCGCGCATGTCGCGGGCGACCTGCGTGAACAGCGCGCGGGCATCGCTGTCGCCCATGTCATGGCTGTCGCCGCGGGGCGCCAGGTGGACACCGACCCGGTCGCCGCCCCAGACGCCGACCACCGCGTCGGTGATCTCGTTCAGGAAGCGGACGCGGTTCTGGATGTCGCCGCCATACTGGTCGGTGCGGGTGTTGCTGCGGTCCTGCAGGAACTGGTCGATCAGATAGCCGTTCGCGGCGTGGATCTCGACCCCGTCAAAGCCCGCGTGGCGCGCGTTCTCGGCCGCCTGGCGATAGGCCTCGACGATGCCGGGGATCTCCTCGGTGGTCAGGGCGCGGGGCGTGACATAGGCACGCTTGGGACGCAGCAGGCTGACATGCCCGCCCGGCTGGATCGACGACGGCGCCACCGGCAGCTGCCCGCCCAGCAGCTGCGGGTCGGAAATGCGGCCCACATGCCACAGCTGCAGGTAGATCAGGCCGTCGCGTTCGTGCACGGCCTGGGTCACCTTCGACCAGCCGGCGATCTGGTCGTCGTTCCAGATGCCGGGCGTCGCCTCGTATCCCACGCCCATCGGCATGATGCTGGTCGCTTCGGACAGGATCAGGCCGGCGCCGGCGCGCTGGCGATAGTATTCGACCATCAGGTCGTTGGGCACGCGTGCATCGCCCGCCCGCGACCGGGTCAGCGGGGCCATCACGATCCGGTTGCGCAGCGTCACCGCCCCCAGGGTCACGGGTTCGAACATCGAGGACATGCGGGTCCTCCTTTCTTGATCTTGCTTGTGGGGCCGTCCGGCCCGGAATGTCAGTGAGGGGCGCCCTGCGCCCCACGGGCCTTCAGCTGTGCGTGACGCGACCCGATTTCAAGGCCGCCTGCCGCGTCGTCACATCGCCGTCACCGGCGCAGAAAAACGCGCGCGGGCGGCGGGGTTGGCCTTCCATGTCGGCCGGTCCGCGACTATCCAGAAAGCCATGGATATCATGTTGCTGACTGCCTTTACCGCGGTGCTGTTCCTGCTGATCGCAGCGGCGGAACCCCTGGCCGCACGCCTGCGCCTTCCGTTCAGCGTGATGCTGGCGGCGGTGGGTATCCTGATCGGCGGCGGCGCCCTGTTCCTGCTGCGCACCAACGTGACAGAGACGCTGAATCCGGTGGCGGTCGGCATTCTGTCGCTGCCGATCCGGTCCAGCGTGTTCATGTACGTCTTCCTGCCGACGCTGATCTTTCAGGCGACGCTGGAGATGAACATCCGGCGGATGATGGATGACTGGGTGCCGATCCTGACGCTGGCCGTGGTGGCCGTGGTGGCGGCCACCCTGACCATCGGTTTCGCGCTGCACTGGATCGGGGGGCTGCCGCTGATGGTGGGCCTGCTGATCGGGGCGATCGTGTCGACCACCGACCCTTCGGCGGTCGTCAGCATCTTCCGCAGCCTGTCCGCGCCCAAGCGCCTGTCCCGCATCGTCGAGGGCGAGTCGCTGTTGAACGACGCCGCCGCCATCGCGCTGTTCGGCCTGTTCCTGACCTATGTCATGCTGGGCGTCCCGAACCCGCAGCTGGGCGAGGCCCTGGGCCAGTTCCCCGGCCTGATCGTGGGTGGCGTGCTGGCCGGGTGGCTGGTCGCGCGGATCGCGCTGGCGTTGATGAGCCTGTTCGGGCGGTTCGAGACGGCGCAGATATCCGTTTCGGTCGCGGTCCCTTACCTGGCCTATATCGGCGCGGAACAGCTGCTGGGCGCGTCGGGCGTGATTGCCGTCGTCGTGTCCGGCCTGACGCTGAACCTGATGGGCCCGGGCCGCCTGGCGCCTGCATTCTGGGTCAACCTCAAGGAGGTCTGGGGCCTGCTGGCGCATTGGGCCGGGGCGCTGATCTTCATCCTGGCGGCGCTGCTGATCCCGCGCCTGCTGGGCGAGGTGCGGCTGAACGACCTGTTCCTGGTCGGCGTGGTGGTGATCGCGGCCTTCGTCGCGCGGGCGCTGATCCTGTTCGTGCTGCTGCCGATGCTGACCACGCTGCGCCTGTCGCCCAAGATCCAGCGCCCCTATCGCGTGGCGATCATGTGGGGCGGGCTGCGCGGCGCAGTCACCCTGGCGCTGGCCCTGGCGGTGACCGAGAACCTGCGCGTGCCGGTCGAGACGAAGCGCATCGTCGGCATCCTGGCCACCGGCTTCACCCTGTTCACGCTGATCGTGCAGGGCACCACGCTGCGCGGTGTCATCGCCCTTCTGGGGCTGGACAAGCTGTCGCCGCTGGACCGGGCGCTGTCGAACCAGGTCGTCGCCGTCGCGCTGCAGTCGGTGCGCGAGGGCGTCGCCTCGGTCACCGAGAACTATGACCTGACCCGGGAGACGGTGCGCTCCGAGGCCAAGCGCTTTGCCGCCCGGCTGGACAATGCCGTCGAGGCCGCCGAGGCCGAGGACAATGCCGAGATCCTGGACCGCGACCGCATCACCCTGGGCCTGATCGCCCTGGCCGCGCACGAGCGCGAGATGATCGTCCAGCGGTTCCGCGAGCGGGCGATCTCGGCGCGACTGTCGGAACAGGCGCTGTTCGACGCCGACCGGGTGATCGAGGGCGCGCGTTCCGGCGGCCGCACAGGCTATCAGCGCGCGGCACGGCGCAATTTGCGCTATGGCCCGGCGTTCCGGTTCGCGGCCTTCCTGCGCAACCGCATCGGCGTGGCCGGCCCGCTGGCCCGCATGACCGCGGACCGGTTCGAGATGTTGCTGGGCAAGCGTCTGATCCTGCGGGATCTTCACGGGTTCATCGACCGCCGCATCCGGCGCATTCACGGCCGGCGCGTGGCCGAACTGCTGCACGAATTGCTGCAGCGGCGGATCGAGGCGGTGGAGACCGCCCTGGAGGGCCTGCGCCTGCAGTTTCCCGGCTATGCCGAGGAGCTGGAGCGCCGCTTCATCCGCCGCACCGCGCTGCGGCTGGAGGAGCGCGAGTACAACGCCCTGCGCGACGACGGCCTGATCGGCGCCGAGGTGCACATCCAGCTGATGGACGATGTCCGCCAGCGGCGCCAGCAGTCCGAAGGCCGCCCCAAGCTGGACCTGGCCCTGCGCAAGAACCAGGTCGTGCGGCAATTCCCGCTGTTCGCCGATCTGGACGATGCGGAACTGAAGCGCCTGAGCCGAGAGATCCGCACGCGTTACGTCAATGCGGGCCATGTGATCACCCGCAAGGACACGCCCGCGCGGTCGGTCTTCTTCGTGGCTTCGGGCGCGGTCGAGCAGGAGGTCGCGGGCCAGACCGCGCGCCTTGGCCGCGGAGAGATGTTCGGCCAGATGGGCGTGCTGACCCGCCGCATCCGCAAGGCGGAGGTCCGCGCGATCACCCCCAGCACGCTGTTGGTGCTGGACGAGGCTGGGTTCCGCCGCCTGCTGAAACGGTCCGCCGCGCTGCGCAAGGCGGTGCGCGACAGCGTCGTCGGCAAGACCGTCGCCGGAGAGGTCCTGCGCATGCCTGAACTGGCCCAGGACGCCCCGCTTGGCGAGACCGCCGCAAGCGGCTAGACCGGGGCGCAAGACCCACGGACGACAAGGCCCCCACGCATGGACATCTCTGCCCAGACCGCCACCCGCATCGCCCGCCAGATCGCGACCGAGATCGGCGCCAGCCCCGCGCAGGTCACGGCCGCCTCCGACCTGCTGGACGGGGGCGCGACGGTTCCCTTTGTCGCACGTTACCGCAAGGAGGTGACGGGGGGCCTGGACGACACGCAGCTGCGGACCTTGGCCGACCGCCTGTCCTATCTGCGAGAGATGGAGGCGCGGCGCACGGCGATCCTGGGATCGATCCGCGACCAAGGCAAGCTGACCGACGATCTGTCCCGTGCCATCGGCGCGGCCGAGACCAAGGCCGCGCTGGAGGACATCTATCTGCCCTTCAAGCCGAAGCGCCGGACCAAGGCAATGATCGCGCGCGAGAACGGTCTGGAGCCGCTGCTGCGCGCGATCCAGGCCGATCCGTCGCGCGATCCGGCGACTCTGGCGCCCACCTATGTGACGGGCGCGGTCGAGACGCCCAAGGCCGCGCTGGACGGCGCCCGCGACATCCTGGTCGAGGAGCTGTCGGAAAATGCCGAGGTTCTGGGCCCGCTGCGCGAGTTCATGCGCGGCAATGCGGTGATCGCCGCCCGCGTGGTGGCCGGCAAGGAGGAGGCGGGCGCCAAGTTCAGCGACTATTTCGCGCATTCGGAAACCTGGTCGGGCATTCCCGGCCACCGCGCGCTGGCCATCCTGCGCGCCGCCAAGGAGGAGGTCGTGACCATTGACATCGCCCCCGAACCGGACACCGGCACCGCGCGGGCCGAGGGGATCGTGGCGCGGGGTCTGGGCGCGGTCGGGCAGGGGCCGGGCGCCGACTGGCTGCGCGGCGTCGCGGGCTGGGCCTGGCGGGTGCGGCTGTCGAACACGATGTATATCGACCTGCTGACCGAATTGCGCGCCCGTGCCCATGCCGAGGCGATCCAGGTCTTTGCCCGCAACCTGCGCGACCTGCTGCTGGCGGCACCCGCCGGGCCTCGCGCGACCCTGGGGCTGGACCCCGGCATCCGCACCGGCTGCAAGATCGCGGTCGTGGACGGCACCGGCAAGCTGTTGGACACCGCGACCATCTATCCGTTCCAGCCCAAGAACGACCTGCGCGGGGCAGAGGCCACGCTGGCGGCGCTGATCGCCAGGCATGGCGTCGACCTGATCGCCATCGGCAACGGCACCGCCAGCCGCGAGAACGAGCGTCTGGTCGCCGATGTGCTGAAGCGCCTGCCCAAGGGGGTGAAGGCGCCGACCAAGGTGATCGTGTCCGAGGCCGGGGCCTCGGTCTATTCCGCGTCCGAACTGGCCGCGAAGGAGTTTCCCGGCCTGGACGTCTCCCTGCGCGGCGCGGTCAGCATCGCGCGCCGGTTGCAGGACCCGCTGGCCGAACTGGTCAAGGTGCCGCCGCAGTCCATCGGCGTGGGGCAATACCAGCATGACGTGGACCAACGGCAGCTGGCAAAATCGCTGGAGGCCGTGGTCGAGGATGCCGTGAACGCGGTGGGCGTCGATCTGAACACGGCCTCTGCGGCGCTGCTGACGCATGTGGCGGGGCTGGGGCCGTCGCTGGCGCAGGCCATCGTCGCGCATCGGGATGCGACCGGCGCCTTCCCGTCCCGCGCCGCGCTGAAGAAGGTCGCGGGTCTGGGCCCCAAGGCGTTCCAGCAATGCGCGGGGTTCCTGCGCGTCCAAGGATCCGAGCCGCTGGACGCATCTGCCGTCCATCCCGAAGCTTACGGCGTCGCGCGCAAGATCGTGGCCGCCTGCGGGCGTGATCTGCGGTCGCTGATGGGCGACAGCACGACGCTCAAATCGATGCGGGCGCAGGATTTCGTCACCGAGGATTTCGGCCTGCCCACCGTGCGCGACATCCTGTCGGAGCTTGAGAAGCCCGGCCGCGACCCGCGCCCCGGCTTCGTCACCGCGACCTTTGCCGATGGCGTCGAGGCGATCGGCGACCTGCGCCCCGGCATGTCGCTGGAGGGGACGGTGACGAACGTCGCCGCCTTTGGCGCCTTCGTCGATATCGGGGTGCATCAGGACGGGCTGGTCCATGTCAGCCAACTGGCCGACCGCTTCGTGAAGGACCCCCACGAAGTGGTCAAGGCCGGCGACGTGGTCCGCGTCCGCGTGACCGAGGTGGACGTGGCCCGCAAGCGCATCGGCCTGACCATGCGCAAGGACAACGCCCCCACCGACCGCCCGGCGCGCGAGACCGCGAAGCCCGCGCCCCGTGCGGCGCAGGCCGCGCCCAAGGGGGCGGGCGCATTCGGTTCGGCCCTGGCCGACGCGCTGCGCAAACGCTGAGGGGATGGCCATGAGCGTGCTTGACGACACCGATCACCGCGCCTTTCTGGCGCGCGACGCGCACCGGGCGCTGGACTTCTTCGATGCCAGCATCCGGCCCGAGGGCGGCTTTCATGTGCTGGACCTGGACGGCACCCCTCTGCCGGGCACGGTGCAGGAGCTGCACACGACCACGCGGCTGGTCCATTCCTATGCGCTGGCGCAGATGGCCGGGCGGCCGGACCGCGCGGGGATCGTGGATCAGGGCATGGACTGGCTGTGGCGCGCGCATCGCGACACCGATCACGGCGGCTATCTGTGGGCCGTGGACGGCACCGCGCCGGTCGAAGGGCCCAAGCTGGCCTATGGCCATGTCTTCGTGCTGCTGGCCGCGTCCAGCGCCAAGATGATCGGGCACCCCGATTCGGATCGCCTTCTGGCCGACATCACGCAGGTACTGGACCGCCACTATTGGGACGACGACGCGGGACTGTTCCGCGACGAGTTCACGCGCGACTGGCAGGCGTTCTCGACCTATCGCGGCATGAACGCCAACATGCACGGGGTCGAGGCGCTGCTGGCCGCGTTCGAGGCGACCGGTGCGCCCGTCCATCTGGACCGTGCGGGGCGGATCCTGGATTTCTTCATCGCGGGGCAGGCGGCGGCGCATGGCTGGCGCATCCCGGAACATTACGACGACCGCTGGCGGCCCGACCATGCCTATGCCGGCAACCCGATGTTCCGCCCCGCCGGTACCACGCCGGGCCACAGCTTCGAGATGGCGCGCCTGCTGCTGCACTGGTGGGATCTGGCCGGGCGCCCCGACACAGGCGCGGTCGCGCAGGCGCGTGCGCTGGTCGATACGGCGCTGGCGGATGCCTGGGCCGACCGGGGCGGGCTGGCCTATACGCTGCGCGACGGTCGCGTGGACAATCCGGCGCGCTATTGGTGGCCGGTGACCGAGGCGATCGGCGCGCTGGCGGCCCTGATCAAGCTGGACCCCCGACCCGGCGACGGCGAGTGGTACCGCCGCCTGTGGGCCTTCGCGGACGGGCATCTGATCGACCATGCCCGCGGCGGGTGGTTCCCCGAACTGGGCGATGACGACCGCCCGGCCGCGACGCAGTTCCGGGGCAAGCCCGACATCTATCACGCGCTGCAGGCGGACCTGCTGCCGCTGGCGCGGGGCGTGTCGCATCAGGCGCGCGATCTGGCCCGCAGATGTCCCTTGCGCGGCGCGGCGGGCCTTGGCTAACCTTTCTGTGCCGTCCGGATTGGTCCTTGACGTGACCGGGCCGGAGGGCCAAGCGGGACGTCAAGCGGCGGGCCGGGACAGGCCCGCGTCACTGTCGGGTTCATCCATGGTTCCAACCGATCCGAATTTGCGCGCGATCGACCTGCTGGCCGGGTCCGAAGCGGGATTCGCGCTGTCGGTTCTGGATGCCTCGCCGGATTGCATCAAGCTGCTGGACCCCGAGGGGCGGCTGATCTTCATGAACGGCAACGGGTTGTGCGCGATGGAGATCGACGATTTCGCCAGCGTCGATCAGCGGCCCTGGCCGTCGATGTGGCCGCCCGAGGCGGACCGGATGCTGAACGACGCGATGCAGGCGGCGCTGACCGGCGCCGTGACCCGGTTCGAGGCCTTCTGCCCGACCGCGCGCGGCACACCGCGCTGGTGGCACGTCACCGTGTCGGGGGTCCGGGACGCGGCGGGCCGCGTGGCGCACATCCTGGCGTCGTCGCGCGACGTGACCGACAGCGTGACCATCCGACAGCAGCTGCAGCAGGAGGTCGCCCGCAAGGACGAGGCCATCGCCCGTCAGCACATCCTGATGGGAGAGATCGACCACCGGGTGAAGAACAGCTTTGCCGCGGTCATCGCCCTTCTGCGGATGCAGGCGCGCCAGCAGGCCGGTGGCCCGGCAGGCGCGCAGCTGTCCGATGCGGCGAACCGCATCTCGACCCTGGCGCGGGTGCACGACCAGCTGCACCTGGACCCGGGCAGCCGCGATGTAAGCCTGCGCGATTATGTCGGGGCGCTGGCAACCGACCTGGCGCAGGCCCTGGAGGTGACGATCACCGTGAACGACGCGCTGGCGGGCGATCTGCGGGTGACGGCGGGGCAGGCGGCAGCGATCGGCCAGATCCTGGCCGAACTGATCGGCAATGCCGTCAAGCACGCGCATCCGGGCCGGCGGCCGGGGCTGTGGCTGGACCTGGCGCAGAACGCGGGCGCGTTGAGCGTTACGTTGTCGGATGACGGGCCGGGCCTGCCTGCCGGGTTCGACCCGGATGCGGCGCGCGGGCTGGGCATGCAGATCTGCCTGATCTATGCCCGCCAGATGGGCGGTGGGCTGGATCACGGTGCCTCTGACCGGGGCGGTGCCCGGTTCCGCGTCACCGTGATGCTGGATGCGGCTGCGTCATCCTGACGCCCGCGGAACCAAGCCGCCGCTTGACGATTGACAATGGCCGCGCAAGCGGGCACGGCTCTGCCCCTTTCCCGACCCACCCCAACCTGACAGGAGCCGCCGATGCGGATGAAGATCGACGTGACGCTTGACTATGCGCTGGAATCGCCCGGGCCCGCGCTGCTGCTGATCGAGGCGGCGGGCGTTCACGGACAGATCCTGAACCGCACCAACATCGACCTGGGCCAGCCCCTGAAGCTGGCCCGCGTTCCGGCCGAGGAGGGCATCGGCGAACGCATCGTCATGCGCCTGCAGGATCGGCTGACCTGCCGTTATTCGGCCGAGGTACAGGTGACCCGCCCGCGTCCCGATCTGGCCAGCCTGCAGGCCGTCGAGGTCGAGGACATGCCCGGCGACGCGCTGCGCTATCTTCTGCCGTCGCGCTATTGCCAGTCGGAACGGTTCGGCCATTTCACCGGCTCTCGGTTCGAGGGGCTGACGGGTGGCCCGCTGGTCGCCGCGATGCGCGATTGGGTGGAACGCAACCTGGACTATGTCGCCGGAACCAGCGACGGGGACACAACGGCGGCGGACACCTTCCTGGACCGGCGCGGCGTCTGCCGGGACTATGCGCATCTGCTGATCGCGCTGTGCCGCGCGCAGCAGATCCCCGCACGCATCGCCAGCGTCTATGCCCCCCATGTCCAGCCGCAGGATTTCCACGCGGTCGTGCAGGTCTATCTGGGCGGCGACTGGCACCTGGTCGATCCGACCGGCATGGCCCATGCGGACCAGATGGCCCTGGTCGCGGTCGGGCGCGACGCGGCGGACGTGGCGTTCCTGACCACGAACTCGGTCGCGGAACTGCGCACGCAAAGCGTCGAGGTCATGCTGTTCTGATCCGTCAGAGCAGCGCCACCGCGGCCAGCAGCAGCGCCGCGACCACCGTGGCGCGACGGATCAGCGCGATGCCCCGGCGCAGGTCCGCCGCATCCGGGTCGGGCGCGGCGGCATTCAGCCACGGCTCGTCCGCGACCCGGTCGGCATAGACGCGCGGACCCGACAACCGGCAGTCTAGGGCCCCGGCCATCGCGCCCTCGGGCCAGCCGGCGTTGGGTGACCGGTGGGCAGACGCGTCGCGCAGCGTCACCCGCAGCGCGGCCCTCGCGCGCCGACCGGACGCGATCGCGATCAGCCCCGCCGACAGCCGCGCGGGAATCAGGTTCGCCACGTCGTCCAGGCGCGCGGCGATCATGCCGAACGCCTCGTGCCGGGGAGTGCGGTGGCCGATCATCGAATCCATCGTGTTGATCGCCTTGTAGGCCGCGATGCCCGGCAGCCCGCCGACCGCCGCCCAGAACAGCGGCGCGATGACGCCGTCGCTGAAATTCTCGGCCAGGCTTTCAAGGCTGGCGCGGGACAGGGCGGGCGTATCGGCCTGGGTGACGTCGCGCCCCACGATCATCGCGGTCGCACCGCGAGCGGCGGCCAGGTCGCCCGCCGCCAGGGGAACGGCCMCCGCGCGCAGGTGCTGATCCAGCGACCGCGCCGCGACCAGCGGCCACGCCAGCACGGCCGCGACCCACGGGCCCAGCCATGCCTGGATCAGGACGGCGGGGATCATGGCCGCCAGCAGGACGACGACCACGGTCAGCGCACCCTTGGCGCGCCGCGCCCGGCCTTGGTTCAGCGTGCGATCCAGCGCGGCGATCAGACGCCCGGCCCAGGTCACCGGATGCCCGACCCGGCGATAGACCGCATCGGGCCAACCGATCAGCACATCCAGCACCAGCGCCAGCAGGGCGATCACGGCCATCCTAGTCTCCTGCGCAGAGGTTGACGGTCTGCACCGCCCAATCGGCACCGGCGCGCTGCAGCACGGTCAGCGACAGGGGCGCCACCGCGAAGGACAGGGCGGCAGGCCCGACCACCATGGACAGCGCCGCGCGCACAGTGCCCGCATGCGCCACGATCACCGTGTCCCGCTGCAGTGCCTGTAGGACCGGGATCACCCGCGCGGCCATGTCATCGAAGCTTTCACCGCCGTCGGGGCGGTGGCAGGCCAAGGCATCGAGGGGCAGGGGACCAAGGTCGGGCAGGCGCGACGGGTCCATCCCCTCCCACGCGCCCAGGTCCTGTTCCCACAGCGCGGGCTCCAGCCGGTCGGGCACAAGCCCCAGGGCGGTGGCCGTCTGACGACAGCGCAGCGCCGGGCTGGCGATGACCTGGGCGGGACGCAGGCGGGCCGCCTGGCGCGCGAATGCGGCAGAATCGCCGCAATCGGCAGGCACGTCGCGCCGGCCGGCCAGCAGGCCGTCGGCAAGACTGGGGGCATGGCGCAGCATCATCAGTCGCATCGCCCTCCTTTGGCGCGTCGGGCGGGTAGGGACAAGCCCCGCGCTTGACGCATCGGCCCAACCGGCGCAGCCTGCTTGACGGGCGGGCGCGGCCTGCGCTATGGAAATGAACAAGCGTTCAATAACCGGGGAGGGGGGATCGCGATGTTCACGCGGGGCATGGAATTCGATCTGGGCGAGGATGTGAACGCGCTGCGCGAGATGGTCCACGGATGGGCCACCGATCGCGTCGCGCCCCTGGCGGCCGAGACCGACCGCACCAACGCCTTTCCCAACCAGCTGTGGACCGAGATGGGCGATCTTGGCCTGCTGGGCATCACGGTGGATGAACAGTACGGCGGGTCGGGCATGGGCTATCTGGCGCATGTGATCGCGGTCGAGGAGATCGCGCGGGCCAGCGCGTCGATCAGCCTGTCCTATGGCGCGCATTCGAACCTGTGCGTGAACCAGATCAAGCTGAACGGCACCGATGCGCAGCGTGCGAAATACCTGCCCGACCTGTGCAGCGGCAAGGCCGTCGGTGCCCTGGCCATGTCCGAGGAAAGCGCGGGCAGCGACGTCGTCGCGATGCGCCTGCGCGCCGAGAAGAAGAACGACCGTTACGTGCTGAACGGCAGCAAGTACTGGATCACCAACGCGCCCGACGCGCAGACGCTGGTGGTCTATGCCAAGACCGACCCCGAGGCCGGGTCGAAGGGCATCACGGCATTCATCGTCGAACGCGACATGGCCGGTTTCACCACCAGCCCGCATTTCGACAAGCTGGGGATGCGCGGATCGAACACGGGCGAGTTGATCTTCGACAATGTCGAGATCCCGTTCGAGAACGTCCTGGGCGAGGAGGGCCGGGGCGTTCGGGTGCTGATGTCGGGCCTGGACTACGAGAGGGTGGTTCTGGCCGGCATCGGCACCGGTATCATGGCGGCCTGCCTGGATCAGGTCCTGCCCTATGTGGCCGAACGCAAGCAGTTTGGCCAGCCGGTGGGGTCGTTCCAGCTGATGCAGGGCAAGATTGCCGACATGTATGTCGCGCTGAACACCGCCCGCGCCTATGTCTACGAGGTCGCGCGGGCCTGCGACGCGGGCAAGGTCACGCGGCAGGACGCGGCGGGTGCGGTTCTGTATGCCAGCGAACAGGCGATGGTGCAGGCGCATCAGGCCGTGCAGGCGCTTGGCGGGGCGTCGTGTTGGCGCTGATGGCCGCCCCGGCGATGGCGCAGGACGCGCCGTCCTTTGATCCCGCGCCGGTGCTGGCCTGCCTTGACAGCGATGCGGCGCCCGACAGCTGTGCGGGCCTGGCCGCGAATGCCTGCATGGAGGGCGAGGGCGGGTCCAGCACGGTCGGCATGGGGTTCTGCCTGGGCGCCGAACGCGACTGGTGGGACGATCGCCTGAACACCGCCTATGGCGAGGTGATGACGCGGGCCGAGGCAGGCGATGCGGAACTGGACAGCTTGGACGCCGCGGGTCCGCGTCAGGCGGGCGCCCTGCGCGACATGCAGCGCGCCTGGATCGCCTTCCGCGACGCGGCCTGCGAATACGAGGCGACGCGTTGGGGCGGCGGCACCGGCGCGGGGCCCGCAGCCGCGCAATGCGCGCTGACCCTGACCGCGCGTCAGGCGAACCAGCTGGACGGCTATCTGCGCGAAGGCCCCTGAGATGGCACGCCTGCTGCATCACGCGGACCACGCGCGGCTGTGCCGGGATTTCCGCTGGCAGTACCCCGCGCGGCTGAACATGGCTGACCAGTGCCTGGCCCATGCTGCGGACCGGGTGGCGATCATCGACCATGACGGTGCCCCGCACCCGGTGACCTTCGCCACGCTGGCGGCAATGACCGATGCGCTGGCCCATGCGCTTGGTGCCGATCGCGGCGACCGGATCGGCATCCTGCGCACGCAGTCGTCCTGGACGGCGGCCGCGCATCTGGCGGTGTGGAAATCGGCCGCGATCTCGGTCCCGCTGTTCAAGCTGTTCGGCCCGGATGCGCTGGACCTGCGTTTGCGCGACGCGGGTATCTCGACCGTCATCACCGACTCTCAAGGGCGCCGGATGCTGGCCCCGTTTCCCCATCTGCGGGTGATCGTCCCCGAGGACGGCCTGCCCGATGCCGGGCCCTTCGCCACGCGCGACACCGGGCCGGAAGACCCGGCGGTGATCATCTATACTTCGGGGACGACAGGCACGCCCAAGGGCGCGTTGCACGGGCATCGCATGCTGACCGGTCACCTGCCGGGGGTCGAGATGAGCCACGACCTGCTGGGCCAGCCGGGCGACGTCATCTGGACGCCCGCGGACTGGGCCTGGATCGGCGGTCTGTTCGACGTGGCGATGCCGGGGCTTGCGCTTGGCGTGCCCGTGGTCGCCACCCCGATGGCCAAGTTCGATCCACATGCCGTCGCGGGCCTGATCCGCGACTGCGGCATCCGCAACGTGTTTCTGCCGCCCACCGCGCTGAGGATGCTCAAGGTCGCGGGGGTTCGCCTGCCCGGCCTGCGCAGCGTCGCATCGGGCGGAGAGACGCTTGGCGCCCCCATGCTGGACTGGGGCCGGGAGGCATTCGGCCTGCAGATCAATGAATTCTATGGTCAGACCGAATGCAACATGGTCGCATCGGGCAGCGGCGTGATGTTTCCGGCCCGTCCCGGCGCCATCGGGCGCACGGTGCCCGGGTTTGACTTGGCGGTGATCGACGCGCAGGGCCGGCCCACCGATGCCGAGGGCGACATCGCCATCCGCCGCGGCGCCGGCAGCATGATGCTGGAATACTGGCGGAACCCGCAGGCCACCGCAGCCAAGTTCCGCGGCGACTGGCTGGTGACCGGCGACCGGGGCGTCATCCGGGACGGCCATGTCCAGTTCGTCGGACGCGAAGACGACGTCATCACCTCGGCCGGGTACCGCATCGGGCCGTCCGAGGTCGAGGACTGCCTGCTGCGCCATCCCGCCGTGGCGCAGGTCGCCGTGGTCGGCAAGCCCTGTGCGCTGCGCACCGAAATCGTCAAGGCCTACGTCGTGCTGCGGCCCGGCCATGAACCGTCGCCCGACCTTGCCGCCGACCTGCAGGCCCATGCCCGCAGCCGGTCGGCCGTCCATTCCTATCCCCGAGAGATCGCCTTTCTGGATGCCCTGCCCATGACCGTGACCGGCAAGGTCATGCGTCGCGCGCTGCGCGATCTGGACCTGGCCGAGGAGACCACACGATGAAACTGACCTCGACCGCGCTGCCTTCGTCCGAGGGGTTCCGCGCCAACCGCACCGCGCATCTGGCCCTGCTGGAGACCGCCCGCGAGGCCGCTGAGGCTGCCATCGCCGGCGGTGGCCCCAAGGCGCTGGAGCGTCACGTCAGCCGCGGCAAGATGCCCCCGCGGGAACGGGTGGCGAACCTTCTGGACCCCGGCAGCCCGTTCCTGGAGATCGGCGCGCTGGCCGCGCATGGCCTGTACGACGGGGCCGCGCCCTGTGCGGGGGTCATCGCCGGGGTCGGGCGGGTGCATGGCCAGGACGTGATGGTCGTCGCCAATGACGCGACGGTCAAGGGCGGCACCTATTACCCGATGACGGTCAAGAAGCACCTGCGCGCCCAGGAGATCGCCGAGGAATGCGGGCTGCCCTGCGTCTATCTGGTCGACAGCGGCGGCGCGAACCTGCCCAACCAGGACGAGGTCTTTCCCGACCGCGACCATTTCGGCCGCATCTTCTTCAACCAGGCCCGGATGAGCGCCAAGGGCATCCCGCAGATCGCCGTCGTCATGGGGTCCTGCACCGCGGGCGGCGCCTATGTTCCCGCCATGTCCGACGTGACGATTATCGTGCGCGGCCAGGGGACGATCTTTCTGGCCGGTCCACCACTGGTCAAGGCAGCCACCGGCGAGGTGGTCACGTCCGAGGATCTGGGCGGCGGCGACGTGCACACCCGTCTGTCCGGCGTGGCCGATTACTTGGCCGAGGACGACGCCCATGCGCTGGCCCAGGCCCGCCGCGCCATCGCCAACCTGAACCGCCGCCGTCCCGACACCGTCGTCTGGCAGTCCCCGGAACCGCCCGCCTATGACCCCGAAGAGATCCTGGGCGTGGTGCCGGCCGACCTGCGCACCCCCTATGACATCCGCGAGGTCATCGCCCGCATCGTCGACGGCAGCCGCTTTGACGAGTTCAAGGCCCGCTTCGGCGAGACGCTGGTCACGGGCTTTGCCCATGTCGACGGCTGCCCGGTGGGCATCATCGCCAACAACGGCGTGCTGTTTTCAGAGGCCGCACAGAAGGGCGCCCATTTCATCGAACTGTGCAGCACCCGCAACATTCCGCTGGTGTTCCTGCAGAACATCACCGGCTTCATGGTCGGCCGCAAATACGAGAACGAGGGCATCGCCCGCCACGGCGCCAAGATGGTCACCGCGGTGGCCACCACCAACGTGCCCAAGATCACCATGCTGGTCGGCGGCAGCTTTGGCGCGGGCAATTACGGCATGGCGGGGCGGGCCTATTCCCCGCGCTTCCTGTGGACCTGGCCCAACAGCCGCATCAGCGTGATGGGCGGCGAACAGGCCGCGGGCGTCCTGGCCACCGTCCGCCGCGACGGGATCGAACGTGCCGGCGGCCAGTGGTCGCCCGAGGACGAGGCCGAGTTCAAGCGCCCCACGGTCGAGATGTTCGAGCGCCAGTCCCATCCCCTCTATGCCTCCGCGAGGCTGTGGGACGACGGGATCATCGATCCGCGCCAATCGCGCGACATCCTGGCCCTGTCACTGCGCGCCAGCCTGAACGCACCCATCCAGCCGACGCGGTTCGGCCTGTTCCGCATGTGAGGGGCACGACATGTTCGACAAGATCCTGATCGCCAACCGGGGCGAGATCGCCTGCCGCGTCATCGACACCTGCCGCCGCTTGGGCGTGGCGACGGTCGCGGTCTATTCCGACGCCGACCGCGATGCGCGCCATGTCCAGATGGCCGATCAGGCCGTGCATCTGGGCGGCCCGGCCCCCGCCGACAGTTATCTGCGCAGCGACCGCGTGATCGCGGCGGCCAAGGCCACGGGCGCACAGGCCATCCATCCGGGCTACGGCTTCCTGTCCGAGAACCCCGACTTCGTCGATGCGGTGGTGGCGGCGGGGCTGGTCTTCATCGGGCCATCGGCGGCGGCGATCCGGGCGATGGGCCTCAAGGACGCGGCCAAGGCGCTGATGGAGAAGGCGGGCGTGCCGGTCGTGCCCGGCTATCACGGCGCGGATCAGGACCCGGACCATCTGGCGGCCGAAGCCGCGCGGATCGGCTATCCGGTGCTGATCAAGGCCGTGGCGGGCGGCGGCGGCAAGGGCATGCGGCGCGTGGACGACCCCTTGGGCTTTGCCGATGCGCTGGAAAGCGCCCGGTCCGAGGCGCAGGGCGCCTTCGGCAACCCCGCCGTGCTGATCGAGAAATACATCCTGCAGCCGCGCCATATCGAGGTGCAGGTGTTCGGCGACGGCGCCCGCGCCGTGCATCTTTATGAACGCGACTGCAGTCTGCAGCGCCGCCACCAGAAGGTGATCGAGGAGGCCCCGGCCCCCGGCATGACGCCCGCGATGCGGGCCGCGATGGGCGGTGCGGCGGTGCGCGCGGCCGAGGCCATCGGCTATGCCGGGGCGGGCACGATCGAGTTCATCGTGGACGGCGCGGACGGGCTGCGGCCCGATGGGTTCTGGTTCATGGAGATGAACACCCGCCTGCAGGTCGAGCATCCGGTGACCGAGGCCGTGACCGGCATCGATCTGGTCGAATGGCAGCTGCGCGTGGCCAGCGGAGAAGCTCTGCCCGCGCGGCAGGAGGACATTGCCCTGACCGGCCACGCCTTCGAGGCGCGGCTTTACGCCGAGGACGTGCCGGCGGGCTTTCTGCCCGCGACCGGGCGACTGGCGCATCTGCGCTTTGCCGATCACGCCCGGATCGAGACCGGTGTGCGTCCTGGCGACGCGATCAGCCCGTGGTACGACCCGATGATCGCCAAGGTCGTGACCCATGGCGCGACGCGCGCCATCGCGCTGCGCGCGCTGGAGCAGGCGCTGGTCGATACCGAGGTTGCGGGTTCGGTCACGAACCTGGACTTTCTGATCGCGCTGACCCGTCATGCCGGGTTCAAGCGCGGCGAGGTCGACACCGGCCTGATCGCCCGTGACCTGCCGTCGCTGCTGGACGGCGGGGCCGAGGATCGCGMCGCCCTGGTTCTGGGCGTCATCGGGCTGGCGGGGCTGGCCGATCCGGCCAGGCGCGGCGGCGCGACCCTGTGGCAGCCACTGCGCCGGACGATCGCATGGGAGGGCGGTCAGGCGATGCTGGAGGTGACCGGGCCGGGTGCGGCGCGCGTCACGCTGGACCGCGCGCATGAGGTGCGCTGGCAGTCGGGGCGCTGGTGGGTGGACGGGCAGCCCTGCCGCCACCGCGTCGTGACACATCCGGCGGGCGTCGGCGTCTTTGGCGGCCGCGTGGTGCATCTGACTCCGCTGGACCCCTTAGCGCGCAAGGCGGCTGACGGGGCAGGGGACGGGGTGACGCGTTCGCCCATGCCGGGGCTGGTCAAGGCGGTCCATGTGACGGCGGGACAGGCCGTCGCCGCGGGCGACCGGCTGGCCGTGCTGG
>NZ_WEKR01000040.1:0-15389 GCF_024105395.1 Paracoccus sp. 08
CCTTATTCCTGACGGGACACATTAAGGACAGGTTACAGGACACTGATCGGACATACTAAAAATGCCATTCTTTGCGTGCCTGATGGAGTGCGGGACGGTCCATAAACTGTGAGTCTTTGGTAATTCAGCGCAAATGTATTACATATTGGTACAAACCATCGCAGTCGGGAGTTCACTATGCCGCGCACTACCTCCGTCTCGCTTGGTGAGCATTTTACAGGCTTCATCAATGCCCAGGTCGATACTGGCCGTTATGGCTCGGCCAGCGACGTGGTCCGGGCAGGGCTGCGGCTGCTGGAGGAGCATGAGGCGAAGGTCAAAGCCTTGCAGGACGCCCTGATTGTGGGCGAGCAGTCCGGGGAGCCGCGCCCCTTCGACTTCGACAGCTTCAAGGCGCGGAAGCGGGCGGAGTTCGAGGCCGGATGAAACACCTCGCCTTCTCGCCAGCGGCAGAGGCGGATATCGACGGCATCTGGGATTACAGCGCGCAGACCTGGGGGCCGGACCAGGCTGATCGCTACACCGACGAAATCCGCGATGCCTGTTTGGCCCTGGCCCATGACCACAAAACAGGGGCGCCCCGTCGATGTGCGCCCCGGATACCTGCGGCTCTCGACCGGATCGCATGTGATCTACTACCGAAATCGGGGCGACCGACTGGATGTCATCCGGGTCCTGCACAATCGCATGGATGCCGACCGCCATCTCTGACCGAACTTGCAGAGTGATGCCTTCTTTCCCTCGGGACCAGGATGCAGAATGGTCATGCAGGAAACAGCGTCAGGGACAACACGGATGAGGATGAGCTGGCAGGGTATTCTGTTGTCCACGCTGCTGGTCTTGGCGGGCGGCCCCGCCATCGCCAATAAGCCGAGCGCGCCCCCCTTCGGAACCCTTTGCCCTCTGTCCGCCGGTCGTGCGGGAGTTTCTGGAAGCGGTCGGGCTTTCGCCGGAGCTGCCGGACTATGCCCGGCCGATGGTGGTGATCGACACTCAGGGCCACCCGCTCGACTGCCTGCCCCGAACGCTGCCTGCTCAGGAGCATGCCCAAGCCGCGGCGTTTCTGCATCAGAGCGGCATCATCATGGCCCAAAACCAGGAGGCGGGATCCGTCTGCCGGATCGGTGAGGCGCGTCTCCAAGAGACGTCCTTCATCGGCCTCATCCTGTCTTATGACTTGGCCCGGATGAATAGCCCGACCTGCCTGCAGCAGGCGCGGCAGGACCTGAAAGAGCTGAGGGACCGCTAGCGCGAGGAGGCCCCCCGTTCAACCTCCGGGCTGCACTCCACCTGAGCGGTGTTATGCGCCGCCTGGCGCAGGAGGCGGGGATCAACCAGAGGCTGTGGGGCGGTTGACGGTCTTGCGCAAAGCGGCTTGAAACGACTGCAAGCTTCGCTCTACGGCCTGAGAAGTTTATACAAAACATACGTGTTTCATAATCTCGAAGGATGTCTTGATGTATAGGTTCCGTCCGGTTGCAAGCCAGATTACGAAACGTACAGGCTTTGGAATGCCTAAGCTTGCCAAAGCCGCGGTCGAGGTGATCGAGGAGCATCCATCCGCCACGGCCCTCTCTAAGCCCGTCCTTATGCTTGACGAAGATCGGGCCAAGGTAGAACGGGCTCAGGCCGACACGTCGCTCGCTGAGCAGTGGGCAATCATCGACGGCCGCAACGTCGTGCACGAGGCTACGGTACGATACGTATTCAAAGACGTTTTAGCGACACCGTTCGGCTTCTTCACAAAGTATCATGGCTTTGCCCGCTTCGGGCCAGTGCGCTACGCTGAGATGATGTCTGCGCCGATCGAACGGCGCGCCAGCGGTTATTTTGCGGCGAGCCCCATTACCCAACAGTATTTTGGTCACTGGGTTTGCGACGGACTGATCACCACCTATCTAAAGCGTCCGCACGAGGAATTATATTTTCCCTATAATCCCGCTTGGTCGCATGCCAGAGAGTATGTGGATCTACTGAAGATCGAACAGCTGCGCCCTAATTATGTAATCTTCGACAAGATGTCGTATTGCCGTGATATTGGCCAAAATGCGGGCCGGGCAGCGCGCCTTGAGCGTCTTCAAGCAAAAGTCCAAGGAATTTTCGGCAATGCCGGCGTTCCTGGCGCGTTTATCCGGCGCGGCAGGACAGGAGTGCCTCGCGTGCTCCTAAACGAGGATGAGGTTGTCGATGCCTTGTCGGCACGAGGTTTTGCAATCGTCAGTTCGACGGACCCGCTCGAACACATTCTGCGATCCGTCTCCGGCGCGCCCATTACGGTCTCGATGGAGGGGAGCCAATGGAACCATCTCTTCCTCGCATCACGCCGCGACGCGCTGCACGTGACGATCAATCCGGCAGATCGGTTCAACAACGTCTTTGCCGACTTTATTGATCACACACCGGGACAACTTGCCACTACGGTCGCCATTCGCGAGGGAGACGGCTATCGCGTCGATGTTTCCAATCTCCTCCGCCTCATTAATCTACACGCATAACAAAGGAACGCCTGCAGTTTCTGAGAATTCGTTACTAAACCAGGCGCTGCTTCAACCACCGGCTACTGCCCCGGCAATATCTCGGTTTTATGCGGCAGATTAGGCGAGGGGCCGGGATCAGCCGGGGGTTGTCCCGTTTGGCAGGGGCGCGGATCTTCTGCCATGAGGGGACTCGTTTACAGGACCGCACGTGGCGCGAACCTTGTCAAAGAGCCCCGCTGAGCCTGGCCCGTGGTCAGCGGAGGTGGCAGTGTGGCAAGAAATGGAACCGTAATTTTTTACACTCACCACGCCTTCTGGTCCCTGGCCCGCAGGGCCTCCGCAAGGCTGGCAAGGGCTGGGGATCGAGCCGCCGAAGGCGGCTTCTCTTGCCCTGGGCTCGACGGCTGATCCATTTGAGAAAAATGTGCCCTTCCCCCGCCAGGGGCGAACGGTATAATTTGAACGCAGGAAAAATTGTCTAGTGAGTACACATAAACCTTCCTTCGGAGATCGGTTCATGGGTGCGCGCAACGATGACGGTGATGCTTGGCGAATCCGATTGGATCGCAGCATCGGTGGCAGGATGTTCCATGTCACCACCCCGCGCAGCTTCGCCATCCTCCGCTGCGCCAAGATCAAGACCATGGGCAACATGGGTGCGTCTCTCTAGCATACCTTCCGGGAACGCGACACGCCCAATGCCGATCATGGGCGCACACCCGACAACACCGTCCTGGTCGGCGGCGATACCAGCCGTGCCGTCCTGGACGCCTGGAAGGACCGCGCCCCCGAAAAGATCCGCAGCAATGCCGTCCACGGGCTGGAGTATTTCGTCGGCGGTTCTCCCGAAGCCCTGAAGACCATGAGCCGGGAGGAGCAGGACTCCTACTTCACCGATGCCCTGGATTGGCTCAAGGCTCGCCACGGGGCGGAAAACGTCCTCTCCGCGGTGATCCACCGCGATGAGAGCACCCCCCACATGACGGTGATAACCATTCCCCTGGACGAACGCGGCACGCTGAACGCTCGTGCCATCGTCGGCAGCCGGCAGCAACTCTCCGCCATGCAGACCGACTTTGCGGAACGGGTCGGAAAGACCCATGGCCTGGAGCGCGGTCTGCAGGGCTCTCCGGCGCGCCATGAGCGCGTCCAGAGGGCCTATGCCCATCTCACCGACCCCGATGCCGCCGTGAGCCTCCCGGAGCGCCGCAGAGGCGCCATTCTGGGCATCGGCGGAGAGACGGAGGCGAAATGGCGGGAACGGGCATCACAGGACGTCTCAGACGCTCTCAGGGGCGTCCAGGCCGCCCGACACCGGGAGAACCGCGCGCATGCCGTCGAGCTGTTCACCCTTAAGCAGCAGGTTACCGGCACCCCGAAGATGCAGAAGGAGCTTTCCAACCTTCAGTACGAGAACAGCAGGCTGCAGCGTGAGCTGAAGGCCACCGAGACCAGGGCCGAGCTGATCGCCAAGGAGAACCGCCGCCTGCGTGCCGTCCAGGAAGGCCTGGTCGCGGGTGGTCGGGCTTTTGCCAAGGAAAAGGGCTTGGACGAGAAAGCCCTCGTGACCCGGCTGCAGACGGCCGCCAAGGAAGCGCTGGACACGTTCGATGCTCCGGCCGCAAAGCCAGTGGTCAAGGCGAAGGCCGCGACCAGGACCAGGGTCACCCCGCAAGCCAAGGCGGCGGTCGAGGCTTCCACGTATGCGCCGAAGAAGAAGCTGGCCATCCAGGAGCAGGTCCGGGACGAACCCGCCGCAGAGCGTCGGATCAAACCGAAGGACGATGCCTGGGACGACGGACACTGAGCCTGTTCTCAGCATTGCGACGGGGCTGTCAGGGGAGCCGGATGAGGTGGTAAACCGGCCTTTCCAGTCAAAAAATGAGAAGCAAAATGGGCGAAGCCCTTCTTGTTCTAAGTTCTTCTTAGTTTATGGCCATTATTAATGAGTAAATTCATTTATTTATGAGTTTATAAGTAGGATATGGGGACTGATAAGTAGGATATGGGGACTGAATCACAGGTTGACAGGTAGATTTTAACGCACCTAAAAATCTACCATGATTAAGACCCTGCAAATCGCGGCAGACCGCGCCCATGATGAGACCAAGACTGTGCTGCCCGCCGAGGTAGCGCGTGGGGTCTACATCGAGAATCCACCAGGTGCCGAAGCTCTCAAGCTGATGCACCTGCTGATCGGCACGGCGGGGGGACGCATGGCCGATGATGTGCGCCACGAACTGCGGCTGGCAGATATCAAGAAGATCGATGGTATGCGAAACCATACCCGCGCCACGATGCGGAAGCTCTTCGTCGAACTGCGGGGAGCGGTGATTGTCTTTGATGACACTGAAGCTCAATGCGAGATCATCGGCGGGTTTCTGGATCAGGCGACGCTGGATTACCGCCGTGAGGTCAGCGACGACCTTCTGGTCGCCTGGTGGTTTGGCAGAGCCTTTCGTGAGATGGCCGAGAAGTCCTGCCACTGGGCTATCCTAGACCGACAAACAGTGTTCGCTCTGTGTTCGAAATACTCGATCCTGCTGTTCCAACATGTCGCCAGCCTTGTGAACGTCAATCACGTTACGAGCAAAACCTTCACCGTTGCTGAGCTGCGGGCTGTGATGGGGGTGCCAGAAGAAAAAATTCAACGGTTTGCCAACCTGAACCGAGACGTAATCCAACCAGCCATTTCTGAAATCAATCAAACATCCAGAATGATCTTAACAGCTACGCCAAAAAAGGTCGGGCGCACTGTCACCAACATCACGATTTCTTGGACAGAAAAGCCGCAGAAAGGCAAACAAGACGCCAAGCGCGAGCTAGACAGCTCTAAGATAGGCAGGAAAGCAAGGCGGGAAGGAAAGGCAGCGATATCGATCACTGCATTTCCCAAAACTGGCAGCACTGCTTATTCGCCCTACTGGATCGATCTGAAGCGCAAAGCTGGCTGCAATGCAGATAACGCCAAGATTGCGACCGACTTCCGCCGCTTCCTGAACGAGCGCGGCATCTCTTGTGACGCAAGCAACATTGAGAAGCTGTTTTCCGACTTCTGCAAGCAGGTGGGGAAACTGTAAAAGTGTCATTCCCACCAAAAAATGTCTGATATTGTCACTGTCATGACACTGACAAGACTGACACCACAACAGGCAGCAGAGCGCGCAGGCGTTTCACGCGGAACCGTCATGAATGCCATTAAAGACAGCAGTCTTTCTGCGTTCAGAGACAACCGTAATCGCTGGCAGATACCTGTCGAGGAACTGTCAATATGGATGTCAGAAAGATCTGACATTGCCACTGTCAGCGTTGACAGTTCCTTGCCCCCTCGTGCTGAGGGAAATCTGATCAGAATTGCAGTCTTAGAGGCTGAACTTAAGAGCAAAGATCAGCGGATTTCGGATCTAGAGCATGATCGCGATAGCTGGAAAGAGCAGGCACAAAGCCTAGCGAGACGTCGCCCCCGGCGATGGTGGCCGTTCTAAAACCTAAGCTTGCCTAACACCCTAATGCGCATATATTATGCGCATGAATCGAGATGGATTATGCAAACCCAGACTTCCCTCCGAAAGCCCACTAACTTGACCCTGGACCCGGCGCTGCTGACCGAGGCCCGGTCCTTTGGTGTCAATCTATCCAAAGCCGCCGAGGCGGGTCTGCGCCGTGCCGTAGCCGCTGCCAAAGCCGAGGCTTGGCAGCGCGAGAACGCCGCAGCTCTGACCAGTTCAAACGCCTGGATCGACGCGCAGGGTCTGCCCCTCGATCAATACCGGCAGTTCTGATGGCTCGTTTTGACGTCTACGCCCGCCCCGATGGGGCGGCGGGTTGTGTCTTGGATGTGCAGTCCGATGTTCTGAACGGATTGAACACCCGGATCGTGGTGCCGCTCCTACGTGTTGTGGATGCTCCTATCCCGGCGAAGCGGCTCAATCCCGTCTTCGAAATTGGGACCGAGCCGCATGTCATGGTCACCCAGTTCATGGCAGCGATCCCGCGCGCCCTCCTGCGCAATCCCGTTACCACACTTGATGATCGTGACAGCGAGATCATGGCGGCTTTGGACATGGTCCTGACGGGCTTTTGACAGCTGCTGACAGGCCCTGTCACTCAACCTCCGGCCTGCGCTCTTCCCCGTAATGGGTGTTATGCGCCGGGACGGAACAGGGGCCGGAGTCGCGGATAGGTTGTGGGCGGGGAGGGTAGACTGCAGTATGTGCTTTGCTCCCTAAAAGCTGTCCCGTTTAAAGCTAGAGTTTTCGGCTAATCTTTCTTGGCTGGGAAAGGAGCTGAGAATGAGATTGGATCATGAAGGGGAAGAAAGGCGCAAGCTGTTAGCTATTCTGACCGATCAGCGCCCCCAGGTTGCGCCTGAGGTAGAACCTCATCCTACAGGATTGCCGCGTCGCTCATGGTGGCCTTGGCAACGCGGCTGATCGGGAGATCTGGCAGCCTTGTCCCCATCCTGCTCGGCAATCTTGAGCGCGCTATTGGCGTCCAAGGTGCTCCAGCGTACTCAGCATCAGGGCTTTCAGCTGGGCATCGATCTTTCTTTGCGGCGCGTCGCACGGGTATGCGTCGGTATCCTGGGAGATCTGATCCAGAATATGGAAGCGCGGCTTGGCCTTTTCGTAATAGTCTGTGTCTTTGCGGCTCAGAGAGTGGGAAAGAACCTTTCGGAAATAAGTATCCCGTCGCGTGGGCGATTTGATGGTGATCGGGGTGAACATGTGGAAAAGGGCGCGCCAGTAATTGACGTCCTCGCTATGGGTAAGCCGTGCATCATAGGCGATGCGGCTCATCATATAGGTCGGCGCCGTCTTGATCGCGTTCAGTGTGTAGGCGCGATAGCAGAGCGCAATGTCATCGGGGCCATGCACATGCGAGGTCTCAAAGCCCTCGGCCACAACCTTTTGCGCGTAATCTTCGGTTATAATGCCGTTTTCTACCTTGATGATATTCGAGACGACGACCGATCGATAATCAGACAGGGTCATGCATTCATCTAGATAGGCGCGCGACAAGTGGTCGTCATGATCAACGAATGTCGCGTGCTGGAACCGGGCAAGCTGCAGGGCTTCGTTGCGCGCCTGGGCGACGCTGGCGGTTTCACTTTCGATCACCACGGCATTGACACCACTGGTAGCGGCAAAACGGTCGACCACATGACGGGATGCATCAGTACAGCCATTGAGCGCAAAGATTACCTCGAACTGGCTGCGGCTCAGGATTTGATTGGCCAGAGATATCATCAGTTCGGCCATTTCATCGGCACCGTTATGGACTGGTACTATGACGCTGACCCCTTGGGGCATCGCGTTATATTCCGCCTCATAGGCAAAGAGACGCGCTGCCTCTGGACCGTGGCGCTCGACCTCTTCGATCAGCGACCGGAGCGCCGTAATCTCTGCATATGTCATCGCTGAGCCTGGCCATGCCCCGGAAAGACGCGCCTGAAGGCGCGGCGCAGAGCGAATGCCCAACGTGCCGCCTTGGAGTTCAGATGCCGCTGAAGTTCTGCGATCTCTCGGCTCTGGACCTCGATGCGTTCATCCCTGTCCCGGATATCATGACGCTGCCGGTCGCATTCGACGCGCCGCTGCGCACATTCGCCGCTCTGCCGGTCGCATTCGCCGCGCAGCCGGACATTTTCTCCGATTAGCTCGGCGGACAGGCGCTTCAGACGTGATATCTCGCTCAGCCATATTTCCAGACGTGCCGGATCCATTGGTTTTCCAGTCGCTTCATGTGCGGCGAGGGTCGTATCTTCCGTATTTTCCATATTCCACAAGCTCCAGGATTTGATCCCGGTATCTGCTTCAAGTGCAGTCATATTCCTTGGCGCAATGCCGGCAAAGCGCACATGTTCCTGCATCAGCTTGACCCTTGTTCCGGATGATGCGCTGTCAACCATCCAGTGGATGAGATCGTGATAAAACGCCCAGAATGCCGTTTCAACGCGAGGCAGCGGATTGCGCTGCACCAGGGCATAGGTCTCGCGCAGCGCAGTGAAAGCCTGCAGCCGGCGGCTGTCCCATGTATTGCTGATCCGCGAGCCGGCCGCAGTTGTCGTCTGGGTGCATTGCACCAGATCGGTCACTAGAATCCGCGACGCACCCAGTAGCGACTGCCAATGCGCATAAACATCGTTCTGGACTATCGTATCGGAGAAACGCAGACCGATCCTACGGATGAACTGGGTGCGATACAGCTTGTTCCACGGATAGTTCGTTAGGCGCAGCAGCGCTTCGTTATCATCCAACATTACGATGCGGCTGTTCTGGCCCCGCAACGTGTTTTGCAAAATTTTCTGATCTTTCTGATGTGCCGGGGCCAGCTTGCCATCGCGTAGGAACCGATAGGACGACACCGCCATATCCACCGCAGGGGCAGCGTCCATCTTTTGCATAAGCTGTTCGACGACACCCCAATCCATGAAGTCGTCATCGTCAAGAAAGACCGTGTAATCCCCCATGATCGCCTGCACGGCAATATTGCGGCTGGTGCCTGCCCCTTGTGCGGTCGCATTGCGCAGCACTGTTAGATTGGCTGTCTGAGGCAGGAACTCTTGCAGAGAGCGATCCGACCCGTCATCGATGATGACAACCTGCCAGTCGGGATGAGCCGCCAGCAACTTGGCGATCTGGATAAAGAACAAAGCTTCAGGATTATGGGACGGGATGACGACGGAAAGGGCCACTCGGGCGGGTTTTGACCGCTCAGCCTCAGGCAGCATAAAGTTTTGCATGGCGTCCCTGCCAGAATTGCTCGAATTGAACCGCCTCCCCGCCCGGCAAAAGCGCCTGTGTCGCACGCATCAGCGCCTCGTTCTCCCAGACATCGTCGAAACTGCGATAGGCTTCAATAAAGAGGTTGAAGCGATGCTCGAGACGCACTCGCTGCATGAACCAAGTCAAACGACGGAAATAGGCGGCATAAAAATAAGGGCTTGAGGCGTCCTTGAATTTTCCATTGCGCTCAAGGTTGTCGCGGATGAAGCGAAAGAGATCGATGATCTCGCTGCGGCGGTTGCGAACATGCCGGGAAGCGGTCTCTCGGTCCACACGATACATGTAATAGCTGTCGTTAACCCAGTGATAAGTCATACCGTTCAGAAAACACATCGCGGAAAAGCAGGTGTCTTGATATCCCGCTCCCGGGGTCTCGGGCAAGGTGATGCTGTGGCGCTCCAATACCTCGCGGCGATAGACTCCCGCCCAAATGGCCGGGGGCTCGAAAATCAGGCGATCGTCCAGAAAGGTTCCCGGCCGCACCGTCCCTGCGGGTGCAGCAAGAATATCAGTTGCTGTCCGCCCATGCGGCGGCACTGACATTTGCGGGCACGGGCCATCGATGGTGAAGGGCTGATAGGGCGTTTTGACAAAATCCAGAGTCTCGTCCTGCCGCAGCAATTCCAGCAGGGCCGAATATGCGGTCGGCAAAATCACATCGTCAGATTCGACAATGGTCACAAAGCGTCCACGCGCGGCTTTCATGCCGGTATTGATGGCCTTGCCATATCCGCCATTGATCTGTGTGATAACCCGAAAGCGGCTGTCCCGATCAGCAAAGGACTGGGCAATCTGTTCGGACTGGTCCGTGCTGCCATCGTTGACGCAATGCACTTCGGCAGAGAAGCCGGGAACAAGCGCGGCCTGAACACTAGCCAAGCATTCTTCCAGATAATCCTGGACGTTATAAATAGGAACGACAATTGTTAATTCTGTCAAATCAATAACCTATATGTCGGTGATACGCACGCCATAATATGCTCTTCACGACAAGCCTGATGGGACACTTTGTGATGCGATCTGTGCTAGCTGGGTCATTTCCGCAAACGCGATATCGTTGCTGAATATTGCAACCCTTGGCTGCAGGGGTAGTCTTATGTCGTCACCGGAATGGACGCAATAATGCTTAGGGAAACAATGCACCATTGTGCGGCACAAACATGGGCCGCAATGCAGAAAAGCAACCCCGATACAGTCAAGGGTACGATCCACCCCATACCTGCGGAAGCACATCGGGACGTCTGGCCAACACAGACCCCGCTTAGTCCGCGTCGAACAGATAGGTCCCGAACCGGCGGATATCACGCGGGCTCAGTGGTCGTGGATGCGCTTCGAACAGCGCCATGCGCCCAATCATGCGGGCAGGGCGCAGCAACTCTTCAACGACTCGGTAATAGCTGCGGTCTCGATAATCGTCGAACAGGATCTTCGTTGGCTGGGTGATGTTCATCAGGGTCGCCAGAAAGCAGCCGACCCGAAAGCGTCCGTCGATCAGAACCAAATCCGGCGGCAACAGATCAGGTCTGTCCCAGACCGAGGTCGGATAGTGGATGAAACTTCGCCAACGGCTCTGATCCGTCGGACGCGCCCATTCCCCCGTCGGACCAATATCAACGGGATGCAGATGTACGGTCCCACTGCCCGCGATGCCTTTCAGTGCCGCTTGTAGCTGCATTGCCCATTGGGCATCGCTCTCGACAGAAAAGGTCGTCGTCCCCGACTGCTGCGCGGCGAGCACTGTGCTGCCCCCAGAGCCGTATTCCAGAATGACGCTAGCCTTGGCATAAAACGCGGTGATTGCCTCGGTCTCTTGCGGCGGAAAGGTCAGGACCGGAAGGGTCGGTGCCTCCGAAGCATCCGCTCCATGCTGCGGCGGTAGCCTTTTAGTTTCACACCGGACTACAAACCCCAGCAATTCAGCCGTCGCGCCCTCTGCATGCTGCAGATAGACCTGCACTGTCCCATCTTGCGCCGGAACGGCCGGAGAGACCTGCCGCACAGTCGCAACGAGATCCTGCTTTTGGAAGTAATGCGACCGCACATTGACGGCCACTTTCGTGCCACCGTCAAAGACGAGGCTTCCGAATGTATGACCCGCATTATAGGCTACGCCGCAAATCTGTTCGCCATCCTCCAGTCTGACCTGAAGCTTTTGGTCTGATGCCAGTTGGGAACAGTCAGCATTCAGCAGGGACGTGACCCGCTTGCATTGGGGTAGATCGAAATCCTTGGTCTGGATCAGGCGAAACCTCACGCCCGGTTCAGGAACACGACCGCTGGCCCTAGGGTGACACGCCGTCATCACCTGCGGCACAAGGCGTGCCGCCACCTCGGGCCGCAAATGTAAATCGTCCATGAACAGATCGCCCGCCGCAACGCCATCAGCAACGGCAGTTGCATGCACAAATGCGTATCCATTGATCAGCCTCAACTGAAGCCCGGCTGCAACTTCGCGATAGACACCCATGGCCGGATCCTCATCATCAAGATGAGATCGGTTGGGCATGCACAGAAAAATCGGCACGCATCCCGCCTGCAACGCGGCCTTGCAGACCCAAAGAAGGTTCTCCCGGATCTCAGCCGGCTGCAGAATGCCCCATCCAACAAAGGCACCGTCATTCACTGAGCAGTCTAGGACGACATAGTCATACTCCCCAAAGACCACATCTGCGCTCACATAGGGCAGCATGATCGAGGGCGAGCCCCCCAGACCGACCCGGTCCAATCTGGTCACGTCCGAATGAGCGCGCAGAGCATCCACATAACCGTTCTTCAGGATTGAGTTTGACGTCCCAAAAACAAGCACTCGCATTCCCTGCCTCCCAAACAGCTTGCCTTTGCAGTCACCCAAAAAACTGGTCTCTGTACAGCCTCGATCTATGACGCATAACGGCAGTGTTGCAGGATCGTCGGCCCTCTGGGCTCACTGACATCGCGCTTCTACCGAATTGGCCTGTTAGTGTAGACAAGCCAATCCAAGATATTCTGCAATCTCCCTCCCCTCCGAAGGCAGGTTTATGTGTCCTTTCCCCGCGTTGCGGGGCGAGCGATCAATTTGGCCTTGCCAAATTGTCTAATAAGTGTGCACATTTTTTTAAATGGAGGTGCGACGATGGCGAACGCTGTGGATGCCGTGATGGGCACGCTCCAGATCGACAAACGCCGGAACGGTGGCTCTTGGCCCCGGCCTCCTGTCGGGTCGCGCCGCTTCGCGATCCTCCGGGTCGCCAAGATCAGCGGCAAGGGCAAGATGGCGGCGGCTGCTCAGCACAACCTGCGCGAACGGGATACCCCGAACGCCCGCCCCGAGGATCGTAGCCGCAACATCCACCTGTCCGGTGCCAGGACGGCAGACGAGTTGATGAAGCTCTGGGAGGAGCGTGCCCCGGAGAAGATCCGCAAGAACGCCGTTCATGCCCTCGAATACGTGGTTACAGCCTCCCCTGAGAAGATGGCCGAGATGGGCCAGACCAGGAGCGAGGATTACCTGCGCGATGCCCTGACCTGGCTGCAGGACAAGCACGGGGCTGAGAACATCCTCTCTGCCGTGATCCACAACGACGAGATCACCCCGCACTTGCAGGTCATGGTGATCCCCATTGATGAGCGCGGCAAGCTGAACGCCCGCTCCTTGGTCGGCGGCAAGCCGCAGCTCTCCGCCATGCAGACCGATTTTGCCGAACGGGTTGGGGTCAAATACGGACTGGATCGCGGCATCGAACGCTCCGGCAGACGTCATGAGACCATCAGGAGTTACTACGGGCGGGCCACGGAAAACGAGACTTTGACCCTGAGGCTTCCAGAGCGCGCCAGAGGCGGGTTTCTGGGCCGTGGCGCGGAAACGGATGCCGAATACCGGGACAGGCTCTCAGAAGTCGCCTCATAGGCTGTGAGGGCCGTTGCAGGTCGTCTGTCAGAAGACCGGAATGTCATCAAACGGAGCGTGAAGCTGCGGAACGGCATGCTCGTGAACAGGTCCAGGAACGCGATAGAGCAGCAGAACTGGAGCGGGACGACCGTGAGCGCGATACAGGTTGGGAGAGGTAGAAGACTGCTCACTCAGGCATTCCACGAATGCCGTTGTAACCTTTGCACCTAGTCCTACCACTGCACCTACGAATCCTATCGCGACGACTGTCACAGTCGTGACAGAGCGATGGCCCAAGCTGGGCTGTCTTTCACAAGCAAATCCTGAAACCGCGACAAGACGGACAGCAGCTATTCGGAGCTGCTGTGGATAACCCTTTCCCCTTCTTGCCTGATCATCCCCATTCCGGCGTGGCGCTCGCCGAAGCGTCCCGCGCCTGCCAAACGACATTTTAAAGTCAAAGCGCGCTGACAGGAAAAAACCGGGCCAGTCCGCGCCGGTCGGCGCTTGCTCCCCGGGGGCTGCTTCGCCCGACACGGCCCGTCCCGGTTCTTCCCTGTAGATCATTAGAAGCAGAAAAATTAAATTGTTGTTTTTAATATGTTTTTTTTATTCTGACCGGCACCACCGTTCCGGTAGACCGGCACCACCGTTCCGGTCTCCTTTTGTTCTACCGGCACCACCGTTCCGGTAGACCGGCACCACCGTTCCAAAAAATGGAATGAGATGTAAATTTCAAGTTGCCATTAGCAGATCGGCGCGGCAGCTTGATTCCTGATTTTGGAACGAAAGCGCTTAGAATTGGAACAGCTCCCAGAGCGTCGTTTGCAGGGAACCTGGGTTCAGACCGAACGGTCCGCCCATGAAGCATGGATGAACCTTATTGCTAAATCTCCGGTCGGCGCTCAGATCATGCATGCGCTGACAGCGCGGCTCGGTGATCATAATGCTGTCGTGATCTCCCAAGTGGCGCTTGCTAAGATAATTGGACGCTCTGAGCGCGCAGTCCGGACAGCCTTGTCCGTCCTGAAGGCAGATAACTGGATTGAGGTCCGGCAACTTGGAAATGCTGCGACGGTGAACGCCTACATCGTCAATGATCGCGTGGCTTGGACAGGAAAGCGTGATGGCATCCGCTACAGCCTGTTCTCGGCAGCGGTCGTCGTTTCAGAAGAGGAGCAACCGGATCGCGACAGCCTTGGCCACCAGGCTGCATTACGGCGCATTCCCGATCTTCTTCCAGGAGAGATGCAGCTGCCATCAGGCGAAGGTCTGCCCCCGGTCTCGCAACCCATTCTGGAAGGGATGGAGCCGGATCTTCCAGCCCGCCAGAGATCCTATGATCCACAGACCGGCAAGCAACTGGATTGACATCAACCGCCTGTCAGGCGCGCCCACAGCCCCCGTGGGCGCGATCTTGTTTCCCGCTCACCATCACCAGGTGGCGGCAAAAGCCGCATCTTCTCTTCTTCGGCTTGGTCCAAGCGCTTTCGGAGATCCAGAACCGTTGTCTGGAGGTCGTCGACACGCGCCCGCAGCGCCTGTTTCAAATCCTCGCGCCCGGCCCTTTCGGCTTCCAGAAGCTCCTCAAGGTGTTTCACCCGCAGCTCGACCTCGGACACGTCCCGTCCTGTCCAGTCCACTGCGTTTCGGACGACTCCGGACACCACAGGATGGCCTGAATCCCGCGCCGGATCTCTGTCCATTCCTGTCCGATCGGCCCTGTCCCATACCCCATCACTGGACAGAGAGAAGGGGAAAACACGATGCAGCTCGGAGGGATCGATCTGATATCCACCCTTCTCATTCCGACCAGCGGACAGCTTTCCTTCCTTGATGGCTGTCTGAATTGTAGACTTTCCCCGGCCACAGAGTTGCGCGGCCTCTCGCAGTGAAAGCATTGTCATACTGTCTGTCCTGCTATGTTCATCTCGCCTTGTTCATGCTGTCCGAGGCGTGTCCTACACAGAACCACCACAGGACAGGATCGCGCAATAGAAAAACCAGCCTTATTCCTGACGGGACACATTAAGGACAGGTTACAGGACACTGATCGGACATACTAAAAATGCCATTCTTTGCGTGCCTGATGGAGTGCGGGACGGTCCATAAACTGTGAGTCTTTGGTAATTCAGCGCAAATGTATTACATATTGGTACAAACCATCGCAGTCGGGAGTTCACTATGCCGCGCACTACCTCCGTCTCGCTTGGTGAGCATTTTACAGGCTTCATCAATGCCCAGGTCGATACTGGC
>NZ_WEKR01000041.1:0-14795 GCF_024105395.1 Paracoccus sp. 08
CTGCCTGCGCCTCGGTGAAGCGGCTTTTTCTCATGTCGTCTGCTCCTTCGTGATGAAGCAAACTCTACATTAAACCGAGGGACGTTCCGGGGGGCAGGTCAATGGCTGAAGGCACCGCTGAGCGCACGGGCGCAGGAGGACAGGCGCCAGGCAGATCGCTATCTCGAAGAGTTGCACGGTGTCTGCCTGGCCCTTGCCACCGGGGGAATGGTCAGTCGTCCGGTTGATCTGCGCCCCGGAACCCGCAAGGCGCAGTGCTTGGTCGATTTGGGTCACCACGCCCCTAACGTAAACATCGAGATGATCGTGTCGCGCCTGGTCCGTGCGGGCAAGCTGGGCGGGTTCCACTTCAACGATAGCAAGTACGGCGACGATGATTTGGATGCCGGCACGATCGAGCCGTTCCGGCTGTTCCTGGTCTTCAACGAACTGGTGGAGCTGGAGGACACGCCCGGCCTGGACCTGTCTCACATGATCGACCAGAGCCACAACGTCACCGACCCTATGGAAAGCCTGATGATCTCGGCGGTGGAAATCCAGCGTGCTTACGTGCAGGCCAGCCTGGTCGATCGCGCAGCGCTGGAAGGGTACCGGCAGCAGAATGATGCGCTGATGGCGGCGGCGACGCTGCGGGCGGCGTTCCGCACTGATGTCGACCCGATCCTGCAGATGGCCCGCCTGCGCAAGGGCGCGGCCATCGATCCGGTTGCTGCGTTCCGCGCGTCCGGTTGGCGCGCCCGCGTGGCGGAAGCCCGACCGGCCGTTACCGGTGGCGGAGGAGGGATCGTCTACACTCAGGACCCATTGATTTGCTTGGGGTCTCCAAACCTATATGATCCAAACCCCTGAACTGACGGGGGGTGAAGACGAGCAGCAATTTTTGGCTGACCGACGAGTAGATGGATTAGCTCCGGCCGTTTTCCCGAAGAGCCATGGCAAGCTGAATGTCGACGACCGGCGCGTTCTGAGCAGCATCGTCTTCATCAATCGCAATGGCTTGCGCTGGTGTGACGCCCCACGGGAGTATGGCCCGCCGAAGACGCTTTACAACGGCTGGAAGCGATGGGGCAACATGGGGGTGTTCGCCCGGGTGCGCTTGGGAGAAGGCGATCGACCGCTATGGGCGGTCAAGTCATGCTGCGCCTGCTTTCATTGCATACCGCGCGAACTGCGGTTTGCCGTCCACCAAAATGCGGAGGTCCGAGCGACGTAGTCGGTCTGTCCAAGCGAAGGATGTGACCTGAGATCTTCGACCGCCATTCATGATGTCGGGCGGTCAGAACAGATGGATTGATTCGTTCAGCGCCTCGACAAAAAATCAGTATTCAGTATGTTGGAGGATCCTCCAAGCCGAAACCATCCGGGTGTGCCAGTCTATGATTGCCACCTAGTAGAGAAAGCCGCGGCGCATCCGCTAGATAGGTGATGTCCACGCTCCAAACCTGGTTTGGGCGGTCCACCCGCAGTCCGCGCAAGAGGTATAAGTCATTTGCCCCTTCGCTGGCTTGCAAGTGTTGAGCATCTGCTAGATCGGTCTCAATCCCATCACGCACATTAGCCGAGTTGTGCGCTTCTTGTTCGCCTTCCGGCTCGCGAAAACGGTTTCAATTGTGGTGGTGACCGATGGAAAGATGATGCCGATGGACAATCCAGGCCTGAAACTGGTCGGTTACGTTGGCACACATGACATTGAAGCGACCGTGGCCCTAGTGCAGAGTAGCGGACAATAGGGCACGCATCGCAGGACCATGCGCTGAAAAATAATCTAGACTGATGGTTATGGGTGCATTTGACCATTCCCGAATGCGCAATTTGGTGATCGACGGTGCCACGACCGAATTTTCTCGCGATCTGAAGCTGCAGGGTCTATTGTCGCATTGAAGATTTACTCCATTGACAGAACTTCCCAACGTGAACCTAAAATCTGCTGCGTACCACGAAACATATGCTGGCGCCTAGACTGTCTTAAGCGCGTGTAGATAGCGACTTAAAAATCTAAGGTGCTATGGAGCTCAATATTATCTCAGATGCTTTTGCGCCGATGATCATTGCTGTAGAATTGGTATTTCCAGACACAGGATGCGGCATAATTGACGCATCCGCTATGCGTAGGTTAGATATTCCATGGACCTGCAGATGGAAGTTAACGACGCTTGACCGCGGGTCTGCGCCCATTCGACAGGTCCCATTTCCATGAAGCCCAGATCTTACTAATAAACGTGGCTCCGCTGCGACAGTAGCATCGTTGTAGTCCACTCTATCGGGAGGGATTTCCTCACCGCAGTAGGACGAAAGGGCTTTGCTGCGCGCGAACTTTCTGATGATATTGACGATCTCGGCCTGCGTATCGCAATCCTGTGGATGCTCTCCCCAGTTCATCAATATTTTAGGCGGTGCGCGATAATCAGCCGAAATAATCTTGACTTGCCCTCGGCTTCGGGGGCGTAAATCATATCCTAAAAACATAATGCCCGGTCTGGTTTTGGGCTGTCCCCTTTCAATCGAGCCAGGTTTTTTTAGACTGTTCTGGATTGAGCATGGGACAAGACCCAACTGAATATTCGGCCAAACCTTATTGTCTTGATTTGATATCATTGCCGTCACCGGTACAGCCGCTGTAGCCATCAAGCCCTTCAAGCCAAGATAATATTGGATGACATGAAGGAGAAGCCGCCAGGTCCTAAGCTCACGATGCAATTTCGGGTCATTTTTAAGATCATAGGTAATTGAGATCATTGGGTGATCTGCCAAATTGCGACCAACTTCTTCCAGCGCGTGTACGATCGGAATGCCCGCTTCCTTGAGCACGGAAGCTGGTCCGACGCCGGACAGTTGAAGAAGCTTCGGGGACTGTATCACGCCAGCTGAAAGGATCACTTCGCGCATCGCATAATATGTCTTCTCGACGCCATCCTGGTTACAAACAATACCATGAGCTCGACCGTTTTTGATGATAATGCGCGTCACTTCACTGTTGCAGTGAATATTCAGATTATCTCGTGCCTTTACCGGCTTTAGAAACGTTGAATAACTTGATTCCCGTCTCCCGTTGTGATCAACCGTGAATTGTGAAAAGCCAATTCCATCGGTGCTAGGCTGATTGATATCTTCAAGAAATGGAAGGCCAAACTCTTTTCCGGCGGAGATCATAGCCGAAACGATGGGTGATCGAAAGCTTCTCTGGGTTACCTTAAGTGGTCCGTTTTCTCCTCTAGAGCTGTGCGACCCTTTCTCTCTATAACTTTCGATCTTTTTGTAATTGCGCTCCATATCCTTCCAGCCCCATTCAAGGCTGCTGGCTTCCTGCCAAGATTCAAAGTCAGACGGCATCCCTCTCATATACCACATTCCATTAACTGCACTGGATCCCCCCAGCCCGCGCCCGTAATGGACAGGCTCCACCGTGGAATTTTTAGGATCAGTCATACTGTATTGCCAGAAGTATCCTGGCTTCCCAAGCATCTTCGAAAAACCTCGGGGCATGGATATAAAGGGGTGGCGATTATTACCGCCTGCCTCCAGAATGAGAACTGTGACATCCCGGCGTTCAGAAAGTCTATTTGCCAAGACGCAGCCGGCAGACCCTGCTCCAATAATGATGTAGTCAAAGCTTTCCATTGAAGAACCTACTATCTTACTTAAGGAGGGTTAACCGGTATTTCTTTATATCAATTCTAATTTAATCAGTATTGAAATTGGTGTAAATCAAATCGACGTTCAAATCATCCGCAGACAAGACAAGGATCGGTACCACCACAAACGTCTAGCGGGATTAGTTAAAGAGTCCCGGGCTGCACCTTCTTATTACCGTCTAGACGACATTCAATATAACTACTTAGCTAGTTGCTTCATCCAGGATGATCATATAGACCCTCGCCGGATCGCGATCTTCGTGGCAAGAGCGATCTTGGGCGAGCTTCGGGACGGGAGCAAGGATGCTGATTTCTCTTCACAAGCAGGCAGCAACAACACCGAAGATACGGGCCCCGATCCAGAAAAGCACGGAGCCGGCTTGGAGGGTGGCGGAGCGCTACCGCATCTCCATGCAGACCGTCTGGAAGTAGCGGAGCCGGGACAGCGTCCATGACCGCAGCCATACTGCGTACCGGCTTCAGACAACGCTCACGCCCACGCAAGAAGCTGTGGCAGTAGCGCTACGTAAGTCGTTTTTGCTAACGCTGGATGACCTCCTGTCGGTAGTGCGGAAGTTCCTAAACCCTCATGTCTCGCGTTCCGGGCTGGACCGCTGCCTGCGCCGGCATGGCGGGGGCAATCTGCGCGCTTTGAAGCTTGCCTTGCCACATCCTGCGCACGAGGCCTTCAAGGCCTATGAGCCGGGCTAGTTCCATATCGATGTGAAATACCTGCCGCAGATGGCGGAAGAGGACCGTCGCCAATATCTGTTCGTCGCCATCGACCGCGCTACGAGGTGGATCTTCGTGCGCATCTACCCGGCGAAAACCGCTGCCAACGCCCGCCGGTTTCTGCGCGATCTGGAACGCACTGCGCCGATGACGATTACCCACGTACTGATTGACAGCGGCAAGGAGTTTATCGATCGTCTGCTCGGCCTTCGCCGCGGGGGCCCTGACCTGCCACTGAACTTTCATCCAGCCACGACCGGAGCCGGTAGCTGATTCACGCCTTTTGGCGCGGGTTGAGCAATCGCCCGGCGCGCGGAACCCTCATCGCCTGCAGCGGGTCGGGCGATTGCGGTGGTCAGGTGCAGGGCGAAGCCCGCGGGCGTCTGGTATCCGAGGGCCGAATGGGGCCGCTCGGTGTTGTAGTTGGTCAGCCAGCCGCGATCAGATCGCGGGCATGGGCGAGGTTGCGGAGCAGGGTCTCGTTCAGAAAATCGTCCCGTATCCGACCATTGATGGGGAAGACGGCCCCGCTCCTAACCTGGGACCGTATATTAGTCCTGCCTCACACAAGGAGCATTTCAATGACCCCAGCCATCGTCGGCCTCGACCTGGCCAAAAATGTGTTCCACGTCCATGTCGCCGACCCTTCAGGTATGATGCTGGAAAGCACGAAGCTGGCGCATCGCGATGTCCTAAGTTTCTTTAGGCCCTTGCCATCCTCTTTGACTGGCATCTAGGCTTGTGCGACTGCCCACTATTGGGCGCGCGAGCTACGGGCGCTCGGTCATGAGGTGCGCCTCAGCCCACCAGGCTACGTAAAACCCTTCGTGCGCCGCGGCGCGAAGAACGATGCCACCGATGCGCCAGCCATCTGTGAAGCCGTCACGCGCCCAAGCGTGCGCTTTGTTCCGATCAAGCTGCAGGAGGATCAGGCCTTCCTGATGCTGCACAGGGCCCGCAGCCTTCTGGTCCTGCAAAGGACAATGGCGGCCTGTGCATTCCGAGCCCACCTGGCTGAGTGCGGCATGGTTGTTGCCCAGGGCCGGCACCGGGTCGATATCCTCTCAGATCCTCTCGATGAGCTTCGAGAGGATCTGCCTGAAGATGCCTGCTTCGCGTTGGATGCTCTTGCAAGCTTGCTGGACTCACTGAACCGGCAAATCGACGGGATCGATGCCCGCTTGGCCGAGAGGCACAAGACAAACGCGATCTGTCGCCTGCTCACGACCATTCCTGGGATCGGCCCGATCACGGCCACGGCCTTTGCTGCAACGATCCCTGATCCCTCTGCGTTCCGCTCCGGTCGGGAGTTTGCGGCTTGGCTCGGCCTGACCCCGCGCCAGATCTCTGATGAGCTACTCCCCGAAAATCGGACAGTGACGGAAGCTACGATCTGACGTTTGCTGGTCTCCAAGAACGAGGAGATCACAAATGCGGGAACGCAGAAACCGTGACGCGGGCTTTAATGCGCGTATTGCGCTGGAAGCATTGAAGGGCGAGCGCACTGTGTTGGAGCTGGCCGCCGAATACGGCGTGCATCCGACGATGATCCATCAGTGGAGTGAGCCATGGTCCGCCATTGGTCCGAGGACAATGGCGAGCGCGCTGATCGACGGTGCGGATATCTTCGAGCGCGGCGGCAAAAAGCCTGTCGCAAAGGTGGAATGAGGAGACGGTCCGGTCGGCTGCATGCCAAGATCGGAGAACTGGCTGTCGCCAATGATGCTCCGTGAGACTTACGCGGCCCCACAGGGGTCACGGTTCTCACTTCGATGTCACGAAAGCTCAAGCCGTGGACCGGCAAGTGAGGCAAGGGATGATTGAGCGGGGCCATCCGGCGTTGTCGGTGGTGCGCAGTGCCGCCTGCTGTCGATCTCGCGCTCGTTCTTCTATCATGAACCTGTCGGAGAGACGGAGCAGAACCTAGGCCTGATGCAGTTCATCGACAAGCAGCTCCTCGACACCCCCTTCTACGGGGTCCGGCAGATAACTTGGCATCTGCAGAACGAGGGGCACGGCGTGAACCAGAAGCGCATCCGGCGCCTTATGCGGCTCATGCGCGTTCTTCGGGAAAACGGTCCACCGGACCGTTTTCTGACCCTCCTCACTGCCGATCTACCAGAAGCCCGACACCAGCAAGCCGAGGAAGGGGCACAAGACCTATCCCTATCTAGCTCGGGTGGGCTGCAGGTCGATCGCCCCGGCCAGGTCTGGCGTGCCGACATCACCTACCTGCCGATGCGGCGCGGCTTCATTTACCTCGTGGCGATCATGGACTGGTCCACCCGAAAGGTGCTGGCTTGGCGCATTTCGAACACGCTGGAGGCTGACTTCTGCGTCGAGGCGTTGAATGAGGCCATTCACCGCTTCGTCGCGCCCGGGATCATAAATACGGACCAGGGTTCACAGTTCACGTCCTTTGCCTGGACAGACAGGCTGAAGCGCGCTGGCACCCGGATCTCCATGGACGGCAAAGGCCGGTGCATCGACAATGTCTTCATCGAGCGCCTCTGGCGGTCCCTCAAGTATGAATGCGTCTACCTGCACGCTTAGAAAACGGGGTCTCAGGCCAAGGCTACCATCGGCCAATGGATTGCCTTCCATAATCATCGGCGACCCCACATCGCACATGGCGGGCAGCCGCCCGCCGTGGTCTACTTCAACACCATCGAAACCGATCAGCAGGCGCAGGCAGTAGCTTAAATCAGCAGGAAAACTGTCCAAGGATCAGGGAGTAGCTCACGAGGTCAGCTTGGTGCCGTTGTCACTGACAATCATGCCGGGCTTTCTAAGGCGTTCGATCAGCGCGGTCAGCTCGTGTGCCACACGTCGGCCCGAGATTGAGGTGTCGGGGATCGCGGCAAGACATTCCCGCGAGACGTCATCGACGGCGTTCAGCACCCGGAAACGCCACCCGCAGGCGAATTGGTCATGCACGAAATCTAGCGACCAGCGGGCATTGGCCCGCGCCTCGACCAGGATCGGGGCCCTTGCGCCGATGGCCTTGCGGCGCGCTTTTTGTTTACGGACGGTTAACCCTTCCTCGCGGTAGAGACGGTAGATGCAGCTGATCCCCGACGCCTCGCCCTCACGCTTGAGCAGCACGGAAGAGCCGTCGGTAGCCGAACCTGCGCCGCTCATTTGCCAGATCCCGCGACCGGACGCGCAGCGCCGTGTTAGGCGCACGCTGCGACTAATAGCGGACCATCGTCCGATCCGCCCCTGCAATCTGACACGCCCGCCGCTCCGACAACCCAAGCTGGGCCTTCAGCTGCGCGACAGCCTCGCGCTTCGCGACGGGCGTCACCATTTTTTTTGAGTAGCTCACGCATCGCCGCCATGTCGAGCATCTGCTCGGCCAAGAGCTTCTTCAGCTTTGCGTTCTCATTCGGCGCGGCGCTCGGACCGATGGCGCTTGCGCCTCATTCCACCGCCTTCAGCCGCTTGGCCTCGGACACCGTCATCCCCGAATACTTTGCCTGCCAGACTGAGACACGTGCCCTCCGACATTCCGTGCTTGCGGCACAGATCAGCGCACTTCGCGCCGTCGACGTATACGTCGACCATGCTCCTGCAGGATGCCGATAATCTGCTCTTCCGTCAGTCGTGCCTTCTTTGTCGTCCGTCCTCTCCATGCATGGGCCGGACGCTAATCGCAGATGGAGGAAAAATCCCGTGGCAGGTCAGCAAGTCAAAAGTAACGTACGTTCTTTCCAGACTCCAATGTTTAGTCATCATCAGCACCAACAAAATTATCCTGAGGCTATTACAGCACTTCGATACATGTTCTAGTTGTATAGAAACACTCGTGCTGGGGAAGTCGTTATGGTCGACTGTTTGAAACTCAAGGTCGTAGCAGGGATCGCCTTGTGCGTCTGTCTATCGCAGCAGGCGGCCGCCGACGGGTACTTCCTGCAGGCTGATCTCGGGGGTCAAACCCAAGGGCTTGTCGCTGCTTCCAGCACAGGAGCTATCGGTTATGGCTTCAACGCGGTGAAATATGAAGGTGGGCGCGCGGGCGCCATCAGCGTGACTCATGCTTGGCCACTTGGAGACATCGCGACCATCAAGGCGGGGCCAACCATAGGGTTCGAGAGAGAGGACGGGCAGGGCACCGATATCGCTGGAGGGGCCAAGGCATCGATAGAGCGGTATAGCCCCTCCTCGTTTGGGGCGACCTATGTCCTGGCTGACCTCAGCACCGTCAACGATTCATGGTTCCTGCTGACACAGGCAACATTCCAAGCCCCAGGGGTGATTGTGGAACTGTCGCGGGGTGGCAGCAACTCCTACCATGAAACGACCGTTGCTCTACAAAAGAACCTCTCGGATAGCCCTGTCAAACTGCGCCTTGGCTACAAGGTAAGCTCAGAAGAGCTGTTCGCAGGCATTGCCGTAAATACGTTTTGAGGCCTGAAATGACCGCAATGCCCACCCTGACACTACGCCGTTCCGTGATCCTGTTCTGCCTCTCTTGCCTGATGGCGGTGACCGTGGTCTGCGCCAGCTTCGTTCTGCTGCGGGGGGACCGGTTCACCGACAGTACATTAGCCTTCGCCTCGCGGTTCCGCACGACAGCTGCTGCAGGTGAGCTGGCACGTACGTTGGAACGCGATTGGCACAATCTGGTCTTTTTGACCGAACATGCCGGAGCCCTTAGCCCGCAAGAGCTGTCCTATCTCCTGGCCGGTGCAGGGGGCGACGGTACGCGAATTTCCTGGGTCGGATATGCCGATCTTGGCGGCACTGTGGTTGCAGCGACCGACGATCTGCTGGTTGGTCAAGATGTCAGCGCACGGCCGTGGTACCGAAACGGTCTGTCGGGCGGGTTCGCAGGCGATGTCCACGATGCACTTCTATTGGCGCAGTTGCTTGGCAGGGACGCAGAACAGCCGTTGCGCTTCATCGACCTGGCACGCCCGGTTCTGGATCAGAACGGCGACGTAGCCGGTGTCATCGGGATGCACATCAATGCTGATTGGTTGGCAGACTATCTTGCCGACACGGCAGAGCGCTTCGGGATCGACCTGTTCCTGATCAACCCGAGCGGGGCGATCTCAGCGTCGTCCTCCGACCAGGCACCGACAGAGGCCGACTTGCAGATCTTGCGCTCGGCGCAGGCGGGGATCGGCGCCGAGGGGCGTGAGACATGGCCAGACGGGCGTGACTATTTCTCGACGGTGGTGCCGCAAGTCACATCTGGTGACCTGCCAAGCTTCGGCTGGCGGATGATCGGACGGCTTGACGCCAGCACGGTCCGCTTCGGGGTCGATCTTGTCCGAAACGGTGCGCATTATGCGGCGCTTCTCGCCCTGGCGCTGGTGACGCTGATCACACTTATTTATGCGCGTGTCGTGCTGGCGCCGATCGCGCGCCTGGCCGCATCGGCAGAGCAAATCTCTGAAGGCTCACAGGACTATCCCGCCAATAGCCGCATCACGGTTGAGGCGGCACAGCTGTCAACCGCGCTGGCACGCCTCCAGCGCGATCCGGTCAGCGGCGAGAGCTGAACGACAGTCGCCGACCTATACCCGAAAGGATCCCAAGCAACTGAGCGCGCCCCGTGCCTGGGGCCGCACCCTCGGCGTAGAACCGCAGCATCAGGGCTTCGCGCTGGTCTGGGGTTGGCATAAGGCGGATGCGGTTGCCGTCCACCGTCTCGGCGATGACGGTTACAGGAATGTCGCCGATCTTGGCGATCCGCAGCTTGGCCTCGGTGCCTGCAGGATAGATCTTACCGCGCAGTCTGGCCTCATCCATGTTCATCGCGCTGATCCACTGACGCCGGATATCGCCCTCAACCACGAAGACGGCGCGATCTGGCAAGTCGGCGATATGGCGTTCCCGGCGCGGTAGTTCGATGCAGGCCAGAACGGTCAGTGTCAGGACGAACACGTTGTAGATCGTCCAGAAGATTACGACCCATTTGCCGTCGCCTGCATCGTTGAACGCGAACCGATCAGACAGGATGCCGATGGTCAGGCCAAGAAGGGTCAGCACCAGCAGGATCAGGAACGGTCGCATCAAAGCCCACTGGACAGTGACCTTGGTGCGGTCGCCCCCCTTGGCGGTCACTGAAAACGGATGCCCCTTTGGTCGGAACATGCCGGTGAATGCCGCGCGGCTGATTGCGATCGCGCCGATCAACTGGCTGACATCATGCAAGATCGGCACGAACATTCCCGGCATCAGCGTCCGAAGAACCAAAAATGACCACAGGAAATAACACCCGAAGAACGTGATCACGTCGGGCAGGGACGCGTCCACCACGATGATGTTGAAGAACCAGTCCAGCAATGGATAGACGACCACCGCGATGCGGAACGGAAAGCTGGTCATCCAGAAGAAGATCGAATCGATGACGCTCCAGCGATCGCGCAGGCGCAGTTTGCTGGCCGACAGAGGGCCCAGGCTGGAGCGGGCAATCTGCATCAGCCCCAGGCACCAGCGCGCGCGCTGCGTCACGTATTCCTTGAGCCCTTCAGGGGCGAGCCCCTCGGTCAGGGGTTCGGACAGATAGACCGTCTTGAGCCCGCGTTCCTGCAAGGCCAGTGTCAGCATGAAATCTTCAGTGACGCTCTCCGTCGGAAAGCCGCCGATCTCGCGAAGCGCGGACCAGCGGCATATGGATGACGTCCCGCAGCAGATGGCGATCCCCCACCCGTCACGACAGGGCTGCATGTGATCGAAGAAGAACCGCTGTTCGTCGGGATAGGACTGGCTGATCCCGAGATTGTGCTGGATTGGGTCGGCATTGAAGAAGTGCTGGGGGGTCTGGACCAGTGCCACGTCGGGATCATGAAACAGCGCCAGACTGCGCCCCAGAAAGCCGCGATGGGGAACGAAGTCAGCGTCCAGAACAGCCACAAAATCTGGTGGAACTGGGTCCTCGGCCAGACGATCCAGCGCGTGGTTGATGTTGCCTGCCTTGGACCCCTTGTTGTCTGGACGACGCATGTATCGGACCTGCTGTTGCGCGCAATAGTCGCGAAGCCAGTCCCGGCGGCTGTCGTCAAGAACCAGGACTTCCTTGTTCCTATGGCGCAGGAACTTGGCGCCGATGATGGTGCGTTCTAGAACCTCCAGGTCCTCATTGTACGTGGCAATCAGGATCGCGACCCGTGGTTCGGTTTCACCCCACCACCCCTCGTGGGCGTCCGCCTCGGCGCTGCGGATCTTGATGCGCGACATGATCACAAAGGCGCTGACCGATCCCATCAGCGCAAGAAACTCGAGCGCGAACAGCGACCAGCTTGCGAGCATGTCCAAGGTCAGGCCGGGTGGCGCCAGCGTCTCGGTTCCCCGCCACCAGATATAGCGAACGGCCAGCAGAAAGCCGATGCCCAGCAGGATCGAGCGGTGCAGGGTGTCGTGGACATTCACCCATGATCGGAGGGTGAGACCTACGCCAAGGACCAGCAACAGATGAACCGTGCTAGACCCCAGCTGGCTGAACAGCAGGACGTCCGGCATCTCAGTTGAATAGCCCTCGGAGGCCGTCCAGCGGGCGCGTCTCGAAAAAGGCACGTCCCGTTTGGCCGATGACACAGTTGTCCGCGCCCCCGTCGCGCAGTGCAGGAACGATCAGTGCCACGTCGAAACGCTCCAGGTGTTTCTGGCTGGGAGCGACCGCCATCGCTTGGTAGATGGTAGCGGCGCCGCTTCCGGCAAGGCGGGCGACAGTGGCATCCTGGACTTCAGAAGAACCCGCAAGTCTGAAGCGCGCGGACTGGCCGACAGCCAGATCATTGTAGGTGCGTTCAGTCACCGACAGGGTCACCACCGTGGAACTGCAATCCACGAGCCGCAACAGCGGATCGCCGCGCTGAACGTTGACTCCGTCGGCCTGAAGCACGTCCCAGAAGATCCCGGTTACAGGGCTTTGCAGATCGCCGCCGATCTGGCTGTTGACCCGCAGACGTTCTCGGTCGGTACGCTCACCGACTGCGGTCAGCCTGGCATCGGCTTCGGCCAGACGCGTGTTCAGGGTCGCGATTTCACTGCGCAATTCGACGCTGCGCTGTTCGGCATTGGGTGCGTCGTTGTACCCGTCGCCCAGAAACACGCCCTGTTGCGCAGCGTTTAGCGCGATCTGCAGGATCGCCACGCGTTCGCGCGCATGATCAAGCACCAGCGCATCCAGCCGTGGTTCGGCAGGCAGGCGCTGGTCGTCCTCCTCGACCGCGTCCAGCAGGCGCGGGTCGGGCACAGCGGCTTGCTCTTGCTCCAGAATGGCCAGACGCGATCGGGCGTGCGTCAGGCGCGTTCGCAGCTCTTCCAGCCGGTTCGTGCGAAAGATGTCCGCACGTCGGTCCAGGTCGTCGCGGATGGCACCGGTTTCTGCCAACAACTCCGCGATCTGAGCGCGCGCAGCCTCCTCCAGCCGGACTTCCATCAGCAGATCATTGAGCCTGACGCGATCGACGATCGGGTCTTCAATGCTGGCCAGCACCTCGCCTTGCGTAACCCGTCCGCCCAACTGTCTCTCGGGGATCGTCAGGTTTCCGGCAACCGGCGCCCGGATCGTGACGATCGGTGCGTTGACTACGGCATCCGCGCTCGCCCCGGACATCTGCTCGCCCACGATCACCCAGATCGACAAGAGGATCAGGAGGATCCCGATAACTGGTCTGCTGTATTTCATGAGAGATGCAACCCAAGCTGATGATTTCTTTCATTTCAGCTTAAGCGAGTAATTCATGCCGGTCATCACCATCTGGAGATGTTTTTCACTTATTGCAGCGGCGTGTTGCATCCCCCTTCCCGGAAGGCCAGATCGACAAGCATCAGCAGGGTATCGGAATAATAGTCAGCACCAATACGTGCAGATGAAGCATCAAGAGATGCACAGTCTATCAAGCGTCGAATGGCGGTGAATCCAACTCGGTCGCTTGCCTGAAGCACCTCTCCTTGCGGCGCCGCCTCAACGACGACATGTCCCGGCAAGGCACCATCGCTCATCAAGCTCGCTGCCGAACGCACTGCCGGGTGATCGGTTCTGTTCGACCAGGCCAGATAAAGAGGGATGCGGAGAGCGTCATATCCCCATCGAAAGTCATGCTCTACAGGCTTTGCGAAACCTGCCCGTGTTACATCCACCCAGTTGGGCAGGAAGCCAGTGGCTGCCAGTTCGGCAAGTACGGTTTCTCCATGATCGGCTGCCTGAACGAGCGCAGGCTCACCCGCAGCTTTTCCCAGCTCTCGCAGGGCACGTGGCATGATGTAGGATGGGTTGATCAGCACACGATCTTCGGCATGCCTTGCTTCGGCGCCTGGCAGAAGCAGCGGTCCATTCGCCGCCCTTGGATCGGGAGCAAGACAGAGGCGTGCAATATCTCGTGCAATTCTGAGAGCGGCGTCAGTATGCTCTGTCCACCCAGAGTCCCGTCCGGCTCGAAGCAGTGCCCAGGCACGAAAAAGATCGCCGTCGGTGGCATTGTGCCAGTCAGGGATATTGTTGCCCGCACCTGGCTGCCATTTCCAAGCCATCAGGCTATCATCGCGGACCGACAGATGATTGGTCGTCCAACGTTCTATCTGCTCAAAAACGTCGCGATCTCCGTGAGCCTGCGCGAGCAGAAGGCCATATCCCTGACCCTCCGAGTGAGAGATCGCCCTTTGATGCTCGTCTACAATTCTGCCGGACCGGACATAACTTTGCAGCCAACGTTCCCAAAGAGCGCGGGTGGCACCGGAGTAAACAACATGCGGTCTCGCGACGACGGCTGAAGCGGCCAGTTTTACCAGCCGTCGGCGTGTTATCAGCATACCCTCGTCCACCACGCTATCGGGTTAAACTTCTGGTTGGTATCGCCCAACACGTAACTTGCCCCACTTTACATGGAGCGTCGTAAGATACGATAGAGTTTATGCCGTCATGGCCGGACGCAGGGGTTCTAGAAACCTCCAGTCTCAGTCCATCCGCCGCAGAAGCAAGCGCCAATGCTCGTTGAAGGAATTTTAGGGACGCTCGCGGTTCCGGCAGGGATCCTGAAAGCTGGGGGATCAGTCTGTCAGAAGGTCTAAAATGTAAATTTCGATGTTGGGCACGGCACACCATTAACTGCTAATGCCTAGTGAACTGGACCCGGCCTCCTTGAGGTTCCTCCAGCCTACTGACGAATAGCGACGCTTATGGATGGGAGTAAGGACCTATTTGGACTTCGCTTGTCTCCCGGCCCGTAGTTGCGTCGTGAGCTGCTGCCGGTTTCGTGGACACGAAGATAAGATCGCGACCAAGGAACTGGAGAGTGGATATGACGAGACGAAAGTTCAGCCGTGAGTTCAAGACAGAGGCCGTGAGGCTGGTAACCGATCGGGGCGTAGCGGTGTCACAGGCCGCACGCGACCTCGACCTGTCCGAGAGTGTGCTGCGCCGCTGGATGAGGGAATTGAGCGCAGCCCCGGCTGCTGCATTTCCCGGGAATGAGC
>NZ_WEKR01000042.1:0-20849 GCF_024105395.1 Paracoccus sp. 08
TGACGCCGACTGGTATCGTGAAGCATTGCAGGACAAGGGCATCACGCCATGCATTCCTGGCCGGAAATCCCGAGGCAAGCCCGTCACATACGATAAACGCCGCTACCAGCGGCGCAATCGTATCGAGATCATGTCCGGCAGGCTCAAGGACGGGCGCCGCGTCGCGACCCGCTACGACAGGTGCCCGAAGGGCTTTCTGTCCGCCATCGCTCTCGCCGCAACTGTCATCTTCTGGCTTTGAAAATTAACGAGACTGGAGCCTAGGCATAGCCTTATGTGCAAAAGCGAAATCTTGACCTGCTTTGCACACGCAGCGACGTTTGATTATTATGAGATAATGGTTAGGTATGGTGGAACTTCGATAGGGGGATCACAACGATACGGTCGCGCTTGTCTTCCGCAACAAGGGCCGCGACCTTTTCGCGAACCGTGCGATAGGCACTGTTGTGCTGATATGAAGATAGCGCGTCGTCAATCAGACGCAATTCGTCCTCGGTAAACAATCGGGCCAACAACATTTCTCCGATTACTGCATTAGATTAAGTAGCAGGGCATAAAAGATCGATCATTAACAATTTGCACGAACTGCATTCACCACGCTTTGACTGTTGCCGACAAGTAAGGTATCTGTGACCCTGCGACATCCCGCGCATCGCACGAAAAGGCGCCCGTCGGGCACCGTCAAGCCGACGGCGTGAAGCGGCGCATGGTCAGTTCGATGACCTCCTCGTCATCGGGAACCGGGATCGCGCTTTCCAGCATCACCTTCTGCATCTTGCCGTCTATCTCAATCAGGCCTCCAGCATATTGTGCCATCTGTTCCTGTGTCATCTCGGTCGTGGCCCGGATCCGGATATAATCGGCACCGGTATCGACGATCTCTCCCGACAGTTCGGGGCCGCCTTCCAGGGTCAGGGTCGCATTGGTCATCATCCACTCCTTGTCACCATGCTTGTATGCACTACCCATCCAAACGCGCGTCGGCGCGAATGGGTCCGGGGTCCGCCCGGCACATGCCGCGACGTTCGCTTGCCGATGCGGGAGGCGGAGGCAATTCATGTCGGGCCTGGCTCTGCATAACCAAAACCCTTCGCAGGCAATCCAACACTCGCAGACGGAAGACTAAAAAATACTGCCGTATAGGATCCGTAACAGGCTTCGCATGCACTGAGAGTGCATATCTTCATATGGACGATCCGAAAGCTTACCGCTTGCCCACCGGCGTGTGGCCGCGCTGTGCGACTAGGCTGGCGCGGACATGTGGCTGTGTCTTCCGACCGCGGCCACCGATGATCATTTCCGCCAGTGTGCCACGCTGATCCGGACGCTGATGCCCGCGCCGCGGCACGTCTATGTCGAATACAGCACCAAGACCTGGGACTTGTCGGGCACGCCCCAGGCGCATTACTGCGCCGAGCAGGGCCGCCTGGCCTTTGGCACCGCCACGGGGTCCGAGTTCCGCAACTGGTACGGCATGCGCGCCACCCAGATGGCGCAGGCCTGGCGCGCGGTCTGGGGCAACGACACCCGGCTGCACACCGTGGTCCAGCACCAGGCCGATTGGGTCGGCGGCGAGGCCGACATCCTGGTCGCCCCGCTGTGGCGGGACCGCAGCGGGACACGGGGGCTGCCGACCTATGTCGCGCCGCATTCGGTGATCGACATGCTGACCGTGCATGCCCAGGTCGACGGCGGCATGGCCTATGGCGCGCGCGTGGCCCAGATCGACGGCTGGCGCACGACCCTGTCGCAAAGCGCGGCGTTCGATCGCATGCGCGACCAGATGCTGACGGGCGCGAACTGGGCGGCCGATCATACCGTCAGGGCGCTGACCCCCAAGTGCACGCCTATCTGGCTGCGCAGCCGGCCATGACGCCCGCACCCGTTCAGCCGGCACCGGTCACGCCCGCACCGGTCACGCCGACGCCCACCCCCGCGCCGACCCCAGCACAACCCGCGCCCGTCACCCCGGCTCCTGCGCCGATCCAGCCTGCACCCGTGCAGCCGGCACCTGTCCAGCCCGCGCCGGTCGCGCCGCTGCTGCCCACGGGCTATCGCGCCGTGCAGGACTTTACCATCGACCGCGCGCTGTCCTTTGACTGGAGCAGCGCGGGAGGCATCAACATCTTCCTGCCGAACTGGGCCGGGGGCGACCGGGGCAACGGCGTGGGCGGCAGCCTGGGCACGCCGGCCCGCGTCACCTACAACACCGACAAGTCCGTCTCGATCAGCGCAGCGATGGAGGGTGGCCAGTGGCGGAACGGTGCGATGCAGCTGAACCGCCCGTCCGCCGCCATCGGCAAGTGGGGCGCGGTGGTCACCAGCCACACCAGCAGCGCCGTCAATGCCTTCTTTACCCACGCGGACAACGGCAAGGAGCTTGATTTCGAACTGGTCAAGCGCAACGGTGTGATCGGCTGGGCGCCGGCCGTCCACATGCCCCGCACCGGGGGTGGCCGTGCATCGTCCGACCGCCGCACGCTGGCGCTGGGCGAGTTCAAGCCGGGCGTGCCGCAGCGCCTGGAGTTCGAGCTGTTCGCCGACCGCTGCGTGTTCTCGATCGATGGCAAGGTGTTCGAGACGGTGCGCCATGCCGACATGGCGTCCGGCTTCATCTGGGACCTCACGACGAGAATGGCGACGCTGACGACGATCGAACGTCATGCCGCCTGGGCCGGCTGGACTACCGAGGACTATGCCCGCGAAAGCCGGATGACCATCCACGGCTTTGCCCTGCCCACGATGCCCTGACGGTCAGACGCCAGGGAATGAACCATGCCCCGCCATCGTGCGGGGCATGGTCTATTGCATGGGATGGGTCCGAATCCGGTGTCAGGCCGCCGCAGGCAGGGCGTCCGCCCGCGACAGGCGCGGGGCGACCGGGTTCGCGGCATGGTGATCGACCAGATGCGGAAAGTCCTTGGCCAGCTTCAGATCCTTGGTCATCTGCAGACTTTCCGCGACCAGCACGGTCCCGGCATCATCGGCCTTGACCGAGAGCCAGCTGTGATCCTCGACCAGGATATGGAAATAGCTGCGGCCGTCGATCAGACCGCGTTTGCTGCTGACCGCGCCGGCCTCGACGTTGAAGCCGTCGACCTGCACGCCATGATTGGCCGAAAGACGAACGCCGGCGACGATGCTGGGACGGTCGCGGAACTTCGTCGGCTGCCATGATCCGACCGACAGGACGCGCTGCGGCCCCTTGGAGGTGGTGACGATGTCGCCGGCCTGGATGGTCTCGACCGTGACCCATGCGTTGTCCGCCAGGATCAGCGTGCCTTCGCAAAAGCACGGACCGCCGATGTTCTGCGGCGGGTTGGATCCGACATCGTCGCCGCCGCGCGTTCCCAGATACAGCAGGGCAAGCGGGATCAGCGCCAGCCAGTAATTGGGCGCATTGCCAACGGCCGCGACGGGCGTGGCGGCGGGGGKGAATTCCACGATGGGCGCCACGTAACCGCCTGCATAGGCCGCAACGGAACTGCCGAAGGCCGCGACGCCGGCCGTCAGCGCCTGAAGCAGGCGACGGGACGATTTTGCAGAACCCTGGGAAACGGGGTCGTCACGGCCGAAGCGGTTGCCGTCGGCCGGCGCGGTGCGCTTATCGCTGATACGCATACTGTGCGATCCAATTCACTTGTGACTGATTGTCGCGCAAGATGAACGCCCTCTGCTGCCGATAAAAGCGGCAATTTAAGGCGAGAATTGGGCAGTAACGCAATTCAGGGTTTAGTTAAGTGTCATTACAGTGGGTTGAATATTCAGATGCCTGTCCAATTATACAGGTGGTTCCTTTTCGCCGAAACGCCCGCGTTCGGGTGTTTATACCCAAGCGCCCCACATTCAGCCAAAGCACGATACTGCGCGGCAATTTCCTTCGGAATCAGTCGACATCGCGGTCTTGCTGCGCTGACCGCCCCTGGCCCACGACTGTCCGGTGGTTGTCAGCGCCTTTTCTAATGGCAGGCGCTGATAACGACTGGCAGGCGGAAGGAGTGAAATCAGAACGACAGTGGATGACGCTCAAATTTTCCAATGAACAGCGCGCACTTTTTAGAATGCGCATCAGCCACGACAATACCAAGATGATGATCCGCAATTCACCGACAATTACGGTGCAGGTATCGGCGGCATAATATTTTCGGATTGTATTTAGCGCGCATCGCCTGTCAGGCACTGCGCCCGGCATTGGTGCGGGACGCACCATTCGATGCCGTCAACGCGAACGGGTCCGGCTTTGGCCGGACCCGTTCGGATCGTGGAGTGGATGGGTCAGGGACGCGCCTTGACGACCTGCAGCAGGGGCATGACGTCGGACATGTCCGGGCCATGCGCCTGGCCGGTCACGGCCTTGCGCAGCGGCATGAACAAGCCCTTGCCCTTGCGGCCCGTGGCCTCCTTGACCGCCGCGGTCCATTCGCCCCAGGTCGCGTCTGTGAAGGGGCCCGCAGGCAGCAGGGTCATGGCCTTCGCGATGAAGTCGGCATCCTCGGGGTCGATCTGGGGCTCTGCACCCTCGCTGAAGATCCGCCACCAGTCGCCCAGGTCGTCCAGGCGCGTGATATTCTGGGACGCCACGCGCCAGAAGCGTTCGGCCTGATCGTCCGGCACGCCCAAGGCCGCGATGCGGTCGGCCACCGCCGCGAAGGGCAGCGCCTGGTTGCGTTCGCGCGTCAGCGGCCACAGATCCTCGGCATCGAACTTGGTGGGCGATGCGCCGAACTGGCCCAGATCGAAGGCCTCTGCCAACTCGTCCAGCGAGGCCAGCGCGACCGGCACGCCCGACCCCAACCGCGCCATCAGCGCGATCAGCGCCTCGGGGGCCACGCCCGCCTCGCGCAGGTCCTTGAGCGACAGGGCGCCGATGCGCTTGGACAGTTCCTCGCCCTTGGCGCCGGTCAGCAGGCTGTGATGGGCAAAGGCCGGGGGCGTGCCGCCGATGGCCTGGATGATCTGGATCTGGGTGGCGGTGTTGGTCACATGGTCCGACCCGCGCACGATATGGGTCACGCCCATGTCGGTGTCGTCCACGCTGCTGGCAAAGGTGTACAGCACCTGGCCGTCGGCCCGGATCAGCACCGGATCGCTGACGGATGCGGCGTCGATCGAGATGTCGCCCAGGATGCCGTCTGTCCATTCGATCCGGCTCTGGTCCAGCAGGAAACGCCAGTATCCCTCGCGCCCCTCAGCACGCAGGCGATCCTTGTCGGCATCCGACAGCGACAGACCGGTGCGGTCATAGACCGGTGGCTTGCCCATGTTCAAAAGCTTCTTGCGCTTCAGGTCCAGCTCGACCGGGGTCTCGAAGACTTCGTAGAGGCGGCCTGAGGCGCGCAGCGCGTCGGCCTCGGCGCGATAGCGGTCCATGCGCAGGGACTGACGCTCGACCCGGTCCCAGTGCAGGCCCAGCCATTCCAGGTCGCGCTGGATGCCGTCGACATATTCCTGCTTGCTGCGTTCCTGGTCGGTGTCGTCCAGGCGCAGGATGAAGGTGCCGCCGGCCTTGCGGGCGATCAGATAGTTGAACAGCGCGGTGCGCAGGTTGCCGACGTGGATATGGCCGGTGGGCGAGGGCGCGAAACGGGTGATGGTCATGGGGCGTCTCCTGTTGCTGTTGCTCTTTCACAGCCGGGCATTTTTGTCCATATCGGGGGGACCATGCAGGAGGCGCTGGAATGAGTGACTGGAACGGCCGCACGGCCCCCGACGCGGCCGAGATCGAGGCCATGGCCCGGCACGCCATGACCACCCTGCCCCCCGAATTCCGCGAAGCCGCGGCACAGGTCGCCATCCGCGTCGCCGAATTCGCCCCCGAGGACGTGCTGGACGAGCTGCAGATCGACGATGCGTTCGACCTGACCGGCATCTATGACGGCATCCCCGTGACCGAGAAATCGATCAGCGACCAGCCGGGCGGGCCGGACATCATCTGGCTGTACCGCCGCCCGATCATGGACGAATGGGCGTCGCGCGGCGACGTGACCCTGGGCGATCTGGTCACCCATATCGTCACGCACGAGATGGCGCACCACTTCGGCTGGTCCGACGACGACATCGCCACCATCGACCGCTGGTGGGAATGAGATGAGCGGTCAGGCCCCCATCCTGACCGTCACGCTGAATCCGGCGCTGGACCTGTCGACCGCCGCCGACAGCGTCGTGCCCGACCTCAAGCTGCGCTGCGACAAGCCGGTCGTCGATCCGGGCGGCGGCGGCATCAATGTCAGCCGGGCGATCAAGATTATCGGCGGCCAGTCCACCGCAATGGTGGCCCTGGGCGGCGCGACGGGCCAGCGCATGGCCGACATGCTGAAGGCGGCGGGACTCAAGGTGCTGCGCCTGACCGCGCCGGGCGAAACCCGCCAGTCGCTGGCCGTCACCGACCGCGCGACGGGCGGGCAGTACCGGTTCGTCATGCCCGGCCCCGAATGGCACATGACCCAGCTGGCCAGCACCATCGCCGCCATCGCCGAGGCCGCGTTGGCCGGGGGCTGGGTGGTCGTGTCGGGGTCAAACCCGCCGGGCATCGCGCCGGGGTTCGAACAGATGCTGACCGTCAGGCTCAAGGACGGGCGGGCGCGGCTGCTGGTGGACACGTCGGGGGAAGCGCTGCGCGCCCTGGCGGGGTCGTCTATTCCCGTCGACGTGCTGCGCATGGACAGCCACGAGGCCGAGGGCCTGGCGGGCCGCCCCCTGCCCCTGCGCAGCGACAGCGCCGAATTCGCGGCGGGGCTGGTGCGCAACGCCTGGCATGCCGCGGCGGCGCCGGTGCGCGTGGTCAGCGCCGTGGGCGCGGGCGACAGCTTCGTCGCGGGCTTCGTGCTGGCGGCGGCGCGCGACTGGCCCATGCAGGAGGCGCTGGCCCTTGGCGCGGCGGCCGCCTCGGCGGCGGTCATGACGCCCGCGACCGAGTTGTGCAACGCCGCCGACGTCCGCCATTTCTATTCACAGCGCATCGTGACGCGGCTGTAACAAAAGAGGCCGCCCGAAAGGGCGGCCTTGATCGTCGATGCGCGCAGGTTTCAGGCGGCTTCGGCTTCCTCGGCCTCGGCGGCCATGCGGCGCTCGCTCTCCTCGCGCGACAGCGCGACCGAGGTGCGCACGCCCTTGGACACGAATTCCATCAGACCCTTGACCACACGCTCGTTCGGGTCGATCCCGGCGCACGACAGCACCTCGCGTCCATCGCGCGAGCGCGCCCAACGGGCGATCTGTTCGGGGCCGTTGCCGTATTTCTTGTCATCCGCAATGGCATCATCCAAGGCTGCCAGCACCACCGCTGCAAACAGCTTGCGGGCACGCTGGCCCTGTTCGAAATTGAAGGCCGAGCCGTCGACAAAATCGCGCATCTTGTTTTCGTCCATTCTCTTGCGGCCCCGATCGGGAGTCAGGGCCTTATGGGAAAACTTGACGTTTCCCCTGTTTCTTGAATCCGCTTCTCTGACGGTGCCTGCTGCCTTAGCCGTTCGGCCCGCCGATTCGGTATCCCTTCACTCGCATGTCTGCCATGTCCTTACTGCATGTCGCGCAAATTGCGGGAAAAATCGTGACCCCACTGCGCCAGTGACGTGGCGATGATCTTGTTGGCACCTTGACAACGCCGCAGTTCCGTTCTGGTTGCCTGATGCCGCAGCCCTCGATATAGGGGGCCAGAATTGTCGTTCAACGGCTGGCAATGCCAGGACGGCCCGAAATTTCCGCAAACGCACGAGACCCATCCCATGCCCAAGATCAACGGCAATGAAATCCGCCCCGGCAACATCCTGGAACATGACGGGGGCCTGTGGGGCGCCGTCAAGGTGAACCACGTCAAGCCCGGCAAGGGCGGCGCCTTTGCCCAGGTCGAACTGAAGAACCTGCGCGACGGTCGCAAGCTGAACGAGCGTTTCCGCAGCGAGGACAAGGTCGAGCGCGTCCGCCTGGACCAGAAGGACCAGCAGTTCCTGTACGAATCCGACGGCAAGCTGGTCTTCATGGACAGCGAGACCTTCGAGCAGACCGAACTGGACGCCGACCTCTTGGGCGACCGCCGCCCCTTCCTGCAGGACGGCATGACCGCCACCATCGAGTATTACGGCGAGGAGGCCCTGTCGGTCTCGATCCCGCAGAAGGTCACCTGCACCGTCGCCGAGACCGAGCCGGTCGTGAAGGGCCAGACCGCCGCCAACAGCTACAAGCCGGCGATCCTGGACAACGGCGTGCGCATCATGATCCCGCCCTTCGTGGGCGAGGGCGAGGCGATCGTCGTCAACACCGAGATGTTCGAATACAGCGAACGCGCCTGATCCACGGCCCGACCTGACACGCGCGCCCCGCAGGCCCCCTGCGGGGCGCGTCGCGTTCTCACCTTTGCGTGAACGCGCTGATGGGGCGTGGTGCCGGGCATCGCTTCGCGGGAAAGATCGCACAAACCCCGAAAAAGGAGATGCCCGTGACCGTCCTGTCCCGCCGCCACCTGATGCTGACCGCCGCGGGCGCCGCCGTCGCGATGCCGTTCCTGGGCCGCGGCCTGGTCTTTGCCCAGGAACCGGCCGCCGCCGCGATCCCGGCCTTTCTGCCGACCGTCCATACCCGCACCCTGGGCAACACCACCGTCACCACCATCGCCGACGGGCATTTCGACTTTGCCAAGGATCTGGTCGTCAACCTGGACGATGCGGCCTATGGCGCGGGCCTGCGTGCCGCCTATCTGGACCCCGAACAACCGATCCGCGTGCCGGTCAGCGTGCATCTGATCCGCCAGGGCGATCAGCTGACGCTGGTCGATGCGGGCGGCGGGTCGGCCTTCGGCCCCACCACCGGGCATCTGGCGGCCTCACTGACGGCATTGGGCGTGACACCCGACCAGATCACCCGGATCGTGATGACGCACCTGCATCCCGACCATGCGGGCGGGTTGGTGGGCGATGCGGGCGCGGTCTTTGCCAATGCCGCGCTGCACGTCAACGAGGATGAACTGGCCTTCTGGACCGACGAGGCGACGGCCAGCGCCGCGCCCGCCGATGTCCAGCCCTTCTTCGCGCTGGCCCGCGGGGTCCGCGACGCCTATGGCGACCGCGTCCAGACCTTTGCCGGAGAGGCCGACCTGGGCGGCGGCGTCACCACGATGGCCCTGCCCGGCCACACGCCGGGCCACAGCGGCCTGCGCCTTTCGGATGGCGACGCACAGATGATCATCCTGGGCGATGCCGCCGCCCTGGCCGCGTTGCAGTTCCGCCACCCGGATGCCGGCGTGGCCTTCGACACCGACGCAGGCCAGGCGGCCACGACCCGGCGCAACCTGCTGCAGATGGTCACCGCCGACCGGATCGCGGTGGCGGGCACGCACCTGCCCTTTCCCGGCATCGGCCATGTCGAGGCGCGCGGCGACGCCTTTGCCTGGGTGCCCGAGGACTGGTTCGCGACCCGCGCATGAACAGCGCCCTGAACCTGACGGGCCGCCTGCTGATCGCGGTCCTGTTCATCGGCGGCGCGCTTCAGAAGGTCGGCGACCCGACGCAGGTCATCCGCATGATCGAAAGCCTGGGCCTGCCCGGCATACTGGTCTGGCCGGTCGCGGCCTTCAACCTGGTCGCGGGCATCTGCCTGATCCTGGGACCGCGCGTGCGGACCTGGGCGCTGCTGCTGGCGGTCTATTGCATCGGCACCAGCTGGTTTCACTGGCAGCTGCGCGCCGACCCGTGGCAGGTCACCATCGTGGTCAAGAACTGGGCCGTGGCGGGGGGCCTGCTGATCCTGGCGGCGCAGGGTCCGGGCCGGTGGGTGCGCTGGCGCTAATCGAACAGCGACAGCTGGGCGGGGCCGTCATCGGGGGCCTCGAACCCCGACAGCGTCACGCCCAGCAGGCGCGCGCCGCGCGGATCGGGCAGCACGCCCGCCGCCAGATCGCGCGCGATGGACAGCAGCTCGTCCTGCGAGGTCACCGCATGACCCAGGCTGCGGGCGCGCGTGATCTGCTGGAAATCGCTGAACTTGACCTTCAGCGTCACGGTCCGCCCGCGCAGGTCGTGGCGCACGACGGCGGACCAGACCTTGGCGGCCAAGGGCTCCAGCGCCTCCTGCGCGGCGTCCAGCGCCATGATGTCGGCGGAATAGGTGTTTTCCGCCCCCACGGACTTGCGGATGCGGTCGGGGCTGACCCTGCGGTGGTCGATGCCCCGCGCGATGTTCCAGTAATAGCGCCCCGACTTGCCGAACCGCCGCAGCAGGAAATCCAGGTCCTGCGCATGCAGGTCGGCCCCGGTGGCGATGCCCATCGCCTGCATCTTGGCCGCCGTCGCGGGCCCCACGCCGTGGAACTTGCCCACCGGCAGGGACAGCACGAAGCCCGGCCCCTGTTCTGGCGTGATCACGCACAGACCGTCGGGCTTGTTCTGGTCGGATGCCAGCTTGGCCAGGAACTTGTTGTAGCTGACGCCCGCGCTAGCGGTCAGGCCCGTGGTTTCGCGGATGCGGGCGCGGATCTGGGACGCGATCTTGGTCGCGGTGCGCCCGTCAAGGTAATCGGTCACGTCCAGATAGGCCTCATCGAGGGACAAAGGCTCGACCAGGGGGGTGTAGTCCAGGAAGATGTCGCGGATCTGCTGGCTGACCTGCTTGTAGACGTCGAACCGGTGCCGCACGAAGATCAGGTCGGGGCACAACCGGGCCGCCGTCACTGACGGCATGGCGGACCGCACCCCGAACACCCGCGCCTCATAGCTGGCGGCGGCCACGACGCCCCGCGCGGCGGACCCGCCCACGGCCACCGGCTTGCCGCGCAGTTCCGGAAAATCGCGCTGCTCGACCGAGGCAAAGAAGGCATCCATGTCGATATGGATGATCTTGCGCGGCCCCGGCGCGGGGTCGGTCACAGCGGGAACAGCCGCGCCTCGCCGGCCTGCATCTCGGGGGCCACGCGGTCGTGGCGGACATGGGCGATGGCCTGACCGCCGGACTGGGTGAAGACCGCGCCGACCTCTCGTCCCTCGGCGGTGATCGGCGTGCCGACAGGGGCGGCACCCTCGATCCGCAGCACGGTCAGGCCCTTGCGCAACTCGGTCTTGTGCTTCATCCGCGCGGTGACCTCTTGACCGACATAGCAGCCCTTGCGGAAATCCACGCCGTGCAGACGCTCGAACCCGGCCTCCAGGATATAGGTGTCGTTCGGGATCAGCTCGACCAATGTCTCGGGGATGCAATGCGCGACGCGGATGGCGTCCCAATCCGTGCCGTCATCCCCCGCCGCGCCGTAATGCCGCCAGCCCAGGGCCGGATGCCGCGGGTCGGCCACCGCGCCCTCGGGTGCGGGACCGGTGCCGCGTGCGACGGGCATGTCCACAAGGTCCAGCGCGACCTTGCTGCGCAGCTTGTACATCGACAGGCGGCGCAGCAGATCCTCGGCCAGCCGCGCATCCACGTCGATCAGCAGCGCGTCGCCGTCGGGCACGACCAGGAAATCGGCAAGGTACTTGCCCTGCGGCGTCAGGATCGCGGCCCAGACCGGGGCACGGGCCACATCGTTGGTCACCAGCCCCTGCAGGAAAGGCAGGCGGTCCTCGCCGGTCAGGCGGATGATCTGGCGGGTCATTCATTGTCTCCGAATTGCAGCGCGACAAGGCGGGCATAGGCGCCGCCCTTGGCCATCAACTGGTCATGGCTGCCCTGTTCCACAACCCGTCCCGATTCCATCACGACGATCTTGTCGGCGTTGCGGATCGTCGACAGGCGGTGGGCGATGACCAGCGTGGTGCGTCCGCGCGACAGATGGTCCAGCGCATCCTGGACCAGACGTTCGCTGGCCGTGTCCAGGGCGCTGGTCGCCTCGTCCAGCAGCAGCACAGGTGCGTCGCGCAGCAGGGCCCGGGCGATCGCCACGCGCTGGCGCTGTCCGCCCGACAGGGCCGACCCGCGCGGGCCCACGGGGCTGTCCAGCGTGCGGCCATCGTCCAGGAAGTTGCTGACATTCGCGGCCTTCAGCGCGGCCTGCAGGTCGGCATCGGATGCGTCGGGGCGGCCCATCAGGATGTTGTCGCGCAGGCTCTCGTCGAACAGGGCCGATTCCTGGGCCACGGTCGAATACTGGTCGCGCAGCACGCCCAGGTCATAGTCGCTGACCGGCGCACCGCCCAGGCTGACCAAGCCGCGGTCCGGGTCCACCATCCGGGTCAGCAGGTTGAAGACCGTGGACTTGCCCGCCCCCGACGGTCCGACCAGCGCGGTGGTCTGGCCGGCCTTGGCGGTGAAGGACAGCCCGTGCAGCACGACCTGCCCGTCATAGGAGAGCCAAACGTCGTCCAGAACGATCTCGGTCGTGTCGGGCGGCGCGGTACGGGGCCCGGACACGACCGTCGGACGGGTGTCGAAGACGTGATAGATGCGCTCCAGGCTGGCGGCGGCGGTCTGCCAGACGCCGGCGATCCCGCCAAGGCGGCGCATCGGCTGGAACGCCAGCGCCAGCGCGGTGAAGAACGCCATGAAGTCGCCGACGCTGCGGTCGCCGTCCATCACCTGGTTTCCGCCCAGCGCCAGCACCGCGACGAAGCCGATGCCCGTCACCACGTCGGTCAGTGCCGGGATCACGCTGGATGTCGCCGCGACCTTGGTCTCGGATGCCCGGATGCGGGACACGATGGCCGCAAAGCGGGCGGTCTGGTCCGCCTCGGCCCGGTTCAGCCGGATCGAGGCGATGCCGTGCAGCACCTCGTCCAGCCGGGTGGCGCGCAGGCTGGCGTTTACGCGGTTCTGGCGCACCTTGCGGCGGATGTATCTCTGCACCATCGCGGCGGGCATGATCAGGATCGGCGCGCCCACCAGCGCCCCCAGCGTCCAGATCGGATCGATGCTCAGCGCCACCCCGAACAGCATCACCAGGCTGATGGCGTCGCGCGTGGCCCCCGTGATCAGCGTGGCCCAGACCCCCTGGACCGCCATCGTGTCGCCCTGGATCCGCTCGATCATCGCGCCGGGCGAATTGTCTCGGAAGAACCGGCTGTCCAGCGTCAGGATATGCGCCAGCAGCTGCGTCTGCATCGTCGTGGACACCGCCAGCGAGATCGTCGTCAGCAAGGCCCGGCTGGCCACCAGCGTGACCGCCCGCAGCAGGAAGATGCCGAAGATCGCCGCCCCCACCCACCAGATCGCACCCGGCTGCTTGCCGATGAAGACCAGGTCGAACAGCGGCTTCAGCATCCAGCTGATCAGCGCCAGGGTGGACCCCTCCAGCGTCATCAGGAAGAAGGCCAGCGCCATCTTGCCCCAGTGCTGGCGCAGATAGTCGTCCCACAGCCGCCGCAGCAGGCCCGGCACCTTGGACGCATCCGGGGCGGGCGGCACGGTCGCGCCGCGCGTCGCGGCGGCAATCAATCGGGAGGGGCTGTCCTGGCGCGGGTCCACGTGTCTGTCGGGCCTTTCGGTCGCGGGCGCGGGCGCCCTTTTCGATCACGCCCAGCCATACCCCTTTCCGACCTTGCGCCACAAGGCCACCCCCCGTTGACGCGGACGGGGTGTGGCCGTACCGATCTTGCACGATGTGAAGGAACGCTTGCGATGAGCCTTGCCCCCGGACCCGACCTGATTGCCATTCCCGGACCCTCGCCGGTGCCGGCCCGCGTGCTGAACGCGGCGCACCGCGCCTCGCCGGACATCTATGCCGACGATCTGGCGCAGGTGAACCTGCAGGTCATGACCCAGCTGAAGCGCCTGGCGGGGACGCGGGCGAACCTGGCGCCCTATATCGGCAACGGCCATGCCGGCTGGGAGGCGGCGTCGGCCAACATGTTCGCCCCCGGCGACCTTGCGCTGGTGCTGACCAGCGGCCATTTCGGCCGGTCTTGGGCCGAGATGACCGAGGGTCTGGGCGTCTCGGTCGAGCGGCTGGACTTCGGCGCGCTGGCCCCCGATCCCGCGCGCCTGGCGGCCCGCCTGGCCCAGGACCCGCAGGGCCGCATCCGCGCCGTGATGGTGTGCCAGACCGACACGGCCAGCGCGACCCTGGCCGACATCCGCGCGATCCGGACAGCGATGGGCGATCACCCGGCGCTGCTGGTCGTGGATGCCATCGCGTCTTTGGGCTGCGCGCCGATGCGGATGGACGACTGGGGCGTCGACGTGCTGATCGCCGCCAGCCAGAAGGGGTTGATGTGTCCGCCCGGCACGGTCTTCGTGTGGTTTTCCGACCGGGCGGCGGCGCGCGGGCGGACGTCGCTGACGTCTCCGTGGTGGGACTGGAACCTGCGCGCGGGGTCGGACGCGCTGTGGCGCTGGTGGGGCGGCACGCCGCCCGTCCAGCAGATCTTCGCACTGTCCGAGGCGCTGACGATGATCCTGGACGAAGAGGGGCTGGAGGCAACCTGGGCGCGCCACGACCGCCTGGCCCGCGCCACCTGGGCCGCGGTCGACGCCTGGTCGGTCGGCGGCGACATCCGCCTGTCGGTGGCCGATCCGGCCGCCCGCGCCTGTTCGGTGACCGCGGTGACGCTGCCCGGGGCCGACGCGCTGCGGGCTTGGGTGACGCGCGAATGCGGGGTGACACTGGGCGTGGGCCTGGGCGCGCCCGACCCGTCGGGTGCGCTGCGCATCGCGCATATGGGCCACACCAACGCGGGCGTCCTGCTGGGCACGCTTGGCGCGATCGAAGCGGGGCTGACAGCCCTTGGCATCCCGCACGGCACCGGCCCATTGGAGGCGGCAGCGGCCAGCATCGCCCGTTCGGCAGGAACCGCCGACGGCGGCCGGCACTGACGCGCCGGGCCGCCGAAGGCAGGCCCGGCGTCACCGAACGGCCCCGCGCCGTCAGGCGCCACGCGCGGCGGTCGACCGTTCGGACCGGTGCGACTGCGTGCAGGTGACGGGCGTTCGCCTCAGGTTGGATACGACACCAAAAGGTGGCCTTTACGCAGCTTCGTTGGCTGCGACGCGCGCCAAGGTCACCACCGTATCGCCATAGCTGCGCCGGTCCAGCAATATGACTCCAGGGGGCAGCGTAGGCGCGCGCGATTCTTCCCAGATGATCCACGCCCCCGCGCCGATCCAGTCGCCCTGCATGGCAGAGGCCAATGCGACCTCTCCGCGTCCCTGGCCATAGGGCGGATCAAGGAACACGACGTCGAACGTCGGCCCCGCATGCCGCCCCAGCTTGGTCGCATCGCGGCGCAGCAGGCTGGCTTTGTCCTGCACCCTGGCCTTGGTGACATTCTGCCGCATCAGGACGTGAGCGCGGGCGCCGTCGTCGACCAGGGTCGCGTGGGCCGCACCCCGCGACAATGCCTCCAGCCCCAGCGCCCCGGTCCCGGCGAACAGGTCCAGCACCCGCGCCCCCGGCAGCGGATTGCCGTGCGTGCCGTTGATCAGCAGGTTGAAGATCGCCTCGCGGACGCGATCGGTCGTGGGGCGCAGATGCGCCGCCGGATCGCCTGCGCCAAGGTCTGCCAGCTTCAGGCCGCGCAGCGTGCCGCCGACGATCCTCATGATGGCGTCCCGCGGTGGCGGCGGGGGGCATCCTGCCCCCCGCACCCCCCTGGGCCGATCTGCGAACCGGACCCGGTCATGCCATCAGCGCCTTGAGGTCCGCGACGGTCGATATCGCCGCCGGGTCCGGACTGATCCCGCCCTCGATCAGGCGCTTGCCGATCATGTAGGCGCGGGCGTCGTTCAGCGCATCGACCGCGATCAGGGTCCCCTGCCGGTAATACCAGACCGATGCGGCGTGATCGCTCTGCCCTGCCCGCGTGACGACCTGATCATGACCCGCATTCAGACCCGCGATCTGCAGCTTGGCATCGAACTGGTCCGACCAGAACCATGCCTTGGGCACATAGTCCCGCGTCAGCCCCAGCATGTTGTCGGCCACGCATTCCGCCATGTCGATCGCCCCGCCCACGCTCTCCAACCGCAGCCGCCCGCCCTGCCAGGGCGTGCTGGCGCAATCGCCCGCGGCCCAGATCAACGGATCCGACGTGCGGCCGTGCAGGTCGGTCGCGATGCCGTTGTCCAGATCCAGCCCCGCCGCGCCGGCAAGCGCGGTTTCCGGCAGCACGCCGATGCCCATTATCACCAGATCCGCGTCGATCTGCCGGCCGTCGGTCAACGCGACCCCGGTCGCCCGGTCGTCTCCGGTGATGCGGCTGATCCCTGTGCCTTCCAGGATGGTGACGCCGTGCGCCCGGTGCAGCGCGCGGATCAGGTCCGCGGTCTGGGCGGCCGCGACGCGGCCCAGGATGCGCGGTGCCGCCTCGATCAGCGTGACCTCCAGGCCCAGCTTGCGCGCGACTGCCGCCGCCTCCAGTCCGATATATCCGCCGCCGATCACCACCAGGCGCCGCCCCTCGCGCATCTGCGGCGCCAGCGCGTCGACATCGGCCAGGGTGCGGATCACATGCGTGCCGGGCAGGTCGCCGCCCATCGCCGCGGGCAGGCGCCGCGGCGCCGCGCCCGTGGTCAGCGCCAGCGCGTCATAGAAATACGTGCCCCGATCGGTCGTCAGGACCTGCCCCGCCCTGTCGATGGACAGCGCGGTTTCCGACAGGTGCAGCGCGATCCCCTGGTCGCGCCACCATTCGGGCGCGCGCAGCGTCAGGCGGTCCAGCCCCATCTGGCCCAGCAGATAGGCCTTGGACAAGGGCGGGCGCTGATAGGGGGCGGCGGGCTCGTTTCCGATCACGGTCAGCGGCCCCTCGTGGCCCTTGGCCCGCAGCCGCGCCGCCATCGACGCTGCCGCCTGCCCCCCGCCCACGATCACGATGCGCATCTGCCGCCTCTCTGGTCTGTTCACCGGAGGCACCCTATAGTCGCTGCGAATCCGTTGCAATTCAGGAGAATGCGATGACCATCACCGCCGGGGACACGCTGCCCCAGGGCCAATTGCTGCGCGTGGGCGAGGCCGGCCCCGAGACCGTCGACACCGCCGATCTGATGCAGGGCAAGGTCGCCCTGTTCGGCCTGCCGGGCGCCTTCACCGGCACCTGCACGAACGCGCATATGCCCAGCTTCGTGCGCAGCGCCGACGCGTTTCGCGCCAAGGGCGTGTCGCGCATCGTCTGCATCACCGTGAACGATCCCTTCGTGGCCAAGGCCTGGGCCGATCAGACCGGCGCGACCGAGGCCGGGATCGAGGTCCTGGCCGATGCCGACGGCAGCATGACCAAGGCCCTCGGCCTGGACTTCACCGCCCCTCCGGTCGGCTTCTTCGGCCGCTGCAAGCGCTTTGCGGCCTATGTCCAGGACGGCGTGGTCAAATCGATGGATGTCGAGGACAGCCCCGGCACCTGCAGCGTCAGCGCCGGAGAGGCCCTGCTGGAAAAGGTCTGACCGCAGACCCATGGCACGACACCGGGGGGTCCGGGGGGCTGGCCCCCCGGCCCTTCGCGGGACGCAAGGGCCCACTCACGGCGACGGATCGCCCTTGCGGAAGGGAGTGAACTCGGCCAGCGCCTCGATCTCGGCGCCCATCGCGTCGCGTTCCTGATCCAGGTAATTTTCCAGCGCGCGCAGGAAGCCCGGATCGCGCACCCAGTGCAGCGAATGGATCGGCACCGGCTCATATCCGCGGGCCAGCTTGTGATCCCCCTGCGCCCCTGCCTCGACCCGGCCCAGCCCATGCGCGATCGCATGGTCGATGGCCTGATGATAGCACAGCTCGAAATGCAAAAAGGCGTGATCCGCGACGCAGCCCCAGTAGCGGCCATAGATCGCGTCCGGCCCCAGGAAGTTCAACGCCCCCGCGATGGGCCGGCCGTCGACCTCCGCCAGCACCAGCAGGATGTCGTCGCGCATCGTGTCCTGGATGCGGTCGAAGAAGGCCCGCGTCAGATAGGGCTGCCCCCATTTGCGCGCCCCGGTGTCCTGATAGAATTCCCAGAACGAGTCCCAGTGATGCGGCCTCAGGTCGTCGCCGGTCAGGTGCCGGATCGTGCCGCCGAACGCCTGCGCGCGGGCGCGCTCCTTGCGCAGATCCTTGCGCTTGCGCGAGGACAGCGCCCCCAGGAAATCGTCATAGCTGGCATAGCCGCGGTTCAGCCAATGATACTGCTGCGTCACGCGCGGCAGGAACCCCGCCGCCTCGCCCAGATCGGCCTCGTGCTCGGTGCAGAAGGTGACATGCGCCCCCGACACGTCCAGCCGCTCGGCCACCTGCATCAGACCCGCCAGAAGGCCCACGCGGGCCTCGTCGTCGCGGGCCAGCAGGCGCGCGCCGGTGGCGGGGGTGAAGGGTACCGCGCATTGCAGCTTGGGATAATAGCGCCCGCCCGCCCGCGTATAGGCCTGCGCCCAGGCATGGTCGAAGATGTATTCGCCCTGGCTGTGCGACTTGGCATAAAGCGGCGCCGCGGCGACGGTCTGCCCGTCGCGCTCCAGCGTCAGGTGCAGCGGCTGCCACCCCGTGCCGGTGCCCACGGATCGGGACTGCTCCAGCGCGGACAGGAAGCGGTGCGTGGTAAAGGGATTGCCGTCGCCCAGAGCGTCCCAGACCTCTGGGTCGATGGCGGCGATCGAGGGATGGGTGGTCAGGGTCATCATGTCGGTCATGCCCCGGAAGATAGGGTGCGGGGCACGGCTTGTCAGGGCCCGCCGGTGTCGCGGGGCGCCGCAGGTCGGCGCCCCTTTGGTATTTGTGCAGCGAAATGGCGTCAGATCGCCGCGCGATAGCCTTCGAAGGTGATGTTCGTGGCGACGCGGCGGGCGGCCTCTTCCTCGGCGGCGCTGCGGATGGTCCAGGTCAGCACCGGAACGCCCTGTGCGCGCAGCGCATCGACGCGCGGATTGTCCAGATCGTCCTTGTCATGCGAAATGAAGCACGCCCCCACCGCGTCGAAATCGCGGATCTGGGCCAGCTCCTCGCGCCGGGCGGGCGCGACCTGCGGCCAGTCGCCCTCGGGGAAGGCGCAGGTGGTCAGGCCCACCGGCACGTCCGGAGCCGCGGCGCGGAAGGCCGCGATCATGTGCGGGTTGAAGGACATGACCGCCACCGGCCCGTCATAGCCCGACAGCATCTTGGCCACGCGCGTGGACAGCGGGCCGACATCGGGCCCGCAGGCGCCGTCCTGGTCCTTGATCTCGATCAGCAGCGGCACCTGGCCCGCGACCAGGTCAAGGAACCGGGCCAGCGTCGGCACCGGCTCGTCCGTGCCCAAGAGACGCAGGCCGGCCAGTGTCTGCGCGTCGGTCGCGCCGATCACACCCTCGGCCCCGGTCAGCCGCTTCAGCCGATAGTCGTGAAAGACCAGCGGCTCTCCGTCCGGGCCGGGCTGGATGTCGCATTCGATGCCGTAGCCCGCCTCGATCGCAGCGCGGGCTGCGGCCAGGCTGTTTTCGGGAACCCCCGCGCCATGCAGGCCGCGATGGGTGATCGGCACGGTCAGAAAGCGCGGGTCCAGCATCAGCGGACCTCGAAGACGGCTTCGATCTCGACCGCGACGCCGAAGGGCAGCGAGGGCGCAGACACCGCGGCGCGCGAATGACGCCCGGCCTCGCCGAAGACCTCGACCATCAGGTCGGAACAGCCGTTGATGACCTTGGGCTGATCGGTGAAATCGGGGGTGGAGTTCACGAAGCCGGTCAGCTTGACCACCCGCGTCACGCGGTCCAGGTTGCCGATCGCGGCCTTCAGCTGCGCGATCAGCGCCAGCCCGCAGCGGCGCGCGGCGGCGGCGCCGTCCTCAAGGCTGGTCGTGTCGCCCAGCTTGCCGGTGATCAGGCCGTTGTCATCCGCGCTGATCTGCCCCGAAATGAAGACCAAGTTGCCGGTCTGCACGAAGGGGACATAGTTCGCCGCCGGCATGGGTGCTGCGGGAAGGGTGATGCCTTTTTCGGCCAGGGTCTGTTCGACGCTCATGGGATCCTCGCTTGGTTTCGCCCGGACCCTAGCGCGGGTCGCGTCAGGCGACCAGAGCCTCGGCGCGTTTCAGGTCCACGCTGACCAGCTGGCTGACGCCCTGCTCGACCATGGTGACGCCGAACAGCCGGTCCATCCGGCCCATCGTCACCGCATGGTGGGTGATGATCAGGAAGCGCGTCTCGGTCCGGCGGGTCATCTCGTCCAGGAGGTCGCAGAAGCGGCTGACATTGGCATCGTCCAGCGGCGCGTCGACCTCGTCCAGCACGCAGATCGGCGCGGGATTGGCCAGGAAGACCGCAAAGATCAGCGCCATCGCGGTCAGCGTCTGCTCGCCGCCCGACAGCAGGCTGAGGGTCGACAGCCGCTTGCCCGGTGGCTGGCACATGATCTCCAGGCCCGCCTCCAGCGGGTCGTCCGATTCGACCATCACCAGACGCGCCTCGCCGCCGCCGAACAGCGTCGTGAACAGGGTCGCGAAATTGGCGTTCACCGTCTCGAAGGCGGCCAGCAGGCGCTCGCGCCCCTCGCGGTTCAGGCTGCCGATGCCGGCGCGGAGTTTCGCGATGGCGGCCTCAAGGTCGGTCTTCTCGGCGGCCAGCCCGTCGCGCTCGGCCTCCAGCGCGCGCTTGTCCTCGTCGGCACGCAGGTTGACCGCGCCCAGGGCCTCGCGCGCGCCGCGCAGGCGGGCGATTTCCTGCTCCAGCCGGTCGACGGGGGCGGTCAGGTCGATCTCGCCCAGGGCGGCGCGCAGCTGGTCGGGGCTCTGCTCGGTCTCCTCGCGGATGCGGGCGCGGGCCAGGGCCTCGGCCTCGCGGGCGGCCTCCTGGCGGGCCTCGCGCGCGGCGCGGGCCTCGCGTGCCTCGCCTGCCTGCCGCTCGGTTTCGCGCTCGGCCAGGGCGGCGGCGCGGGCGGCGTCCTCGGCGGATGTCAGCGCGGCGCGGGCCGCCGTCAGCCGCGCCTCCAGCTGCACCCCGCGCGTGACCAGCGCCTCCTCCTGCTCGGCCAGGATGGCGGGCTGGTCCTGCGCCTCGGC
>NZ_WEKR01000043.1:0-13899 GCF_024105395.1 Paracoccus sp. 08
TTCGGTGGACCACACTCTGGCGGCGCATCGGACCAACGCAAGCCATTACGATTGATGAAGATTATCCCGCTCAAGACCCGCCGATCATCGACCCGTGGGCGGCCATGGCTCTTTGGAAAGAACGGCCGCAGCCGCGCCATCTGCTCGTCACTCAGCCAAAAAAGATTGCTCAGCATGCCCCCATCAGTTCGGGAGCGTGAAACACGCCGGCAAGGGGGTCGAAACCCGATTAATGGGTCCTGACCCTAGAGGTTGCTCGGTCCAGCGTTTATCGCGTCATAGATTCAGCCTCGGTGGGCTGATCGGCATCCCGTCACATTATCCCCACCTTATGCACAAAAGAACCCTGCCCGGTAGGAACGTCCTGCCGGGTTTCTTCATGTCCTGACCTAAATCGACGCTGCCGCACCTGAGTGTGTGGGCGGTCAGTGCCGTTTGGCATCCTGTCCCGGCGTCACTCCCTCTCTCGCATCACCTTTCAAAGCACCCGCTGGCCCAACTGCCAGTGGCCCCATTTCGCATCCTGTCTCACGACATTCACGAAGGACAAGACCTATGACCAGCCGTGCCAACAGCCGCAACGATGGCAGCACTCCGATGTTCATCTTAGACCTCCGACAACTCACCGCGCGCCACCTGCCGGAACCATCGGGCAAACCCGCAGCGGCGACAGATGGTCAACCACCCGGATGCGCCCCGAGGTGGCCAATGTGATCGACTGCTTGGCCCAGCGCCACGTGGAAGGCACCGGCAGGGAGATCACCAAGTCTAAGATCATCGCCGCCGCGCTGAACCTGTCGCTGCCCGTTCTGGCCACCCGGATGTTTCCCGCGAACGGCACCGACTGATGGCCCTGGACGCGACACCGTAGGACAGCAGGGAGCCGTTCTGCCCGAAGTGTGGCGTGCAGTTTCAGCCCCGCCGCAAGGACCAGAGGTTCTGCGACAGAGGGTGCTAGAGAGTCGCCACCAGGAACAGCGCGCGGGGTTCCCAGAAGGCATCCGATAGCCAAAGCTCCGCCCGGCAACTGGAGGTAAACCGCCATCGGGGCTTTCTACTCTATGACCTTTACCGCAAGGCCCGACCCGAAGCCCGACCCGCTTTGTTGGAGCTGATCGTTACCGCCGCCCGCGATCACCACTGGTTCCTGCGCCGCAAGCTATCAGACCCGAAGCTGCTGGCGGTGGCCGAGACCTATGGCATCCCCGAGTGGAACCGCTGGGCCTACCTTGTGCAAGCTGCGATCAACATTGCCGGCTGCGTTGGGGGCCAGAGGCGCGGGTTTACATCGTCGTTCGGAAGGGTTGGGTGGCACCGCCTGAAATCCGCCCTTTTGTCTATGTAAAAGCCACCCGAAAAGACCCGGAAGAGCCCTTACCAGAATACAGGCTGGCAGAAGCCGCGGCCTTCTTCCAATGGCTTCGCGATGAAGTGCAGCCGCGTCGGCGGCCAATGCCAAACCGCCCTCTTGCTATAGTGTAGGGAAACTTCAGGTGCCCCCGAACGGGCGAAACTCCGTCACGTTCATCATCAAGAAGTCCACCTCAAACACCTTACCATGAGGTGCCCCCGAAGCATCACCTGCCATTGGCAGGACACCTTCGGGATACCCTCATATGGCAACCTAACTTGGCTGCGCCTCTGAGACATCCATCATCATGGGTCTCATAAGCGAAGCGCCACCTTCAATCCCACCATGAGCATCAACTGAAGGCATCCTGATTTCATCAGGGCCAGCTTCAGGATGTTCTCATATCCCACCTTAAGGAAACATCCCCATGTCCCAACCCCGCATGGTTGCTGGTTCGCAAGTCCTCCACCCTGAGCGATCAGGACATCATCGACGCCACGGGCGTCCACCCCGTCACTCTGGCCAAAATGCGCCAAGAGCGCAGCCGCATGGTCGCTGGTGGCATTGAGTCCCGCGAGTCCCGGGCTTTGGACAACCTCGGCTTTGTCATCACCCACTCGGAGGTGGTCGAAGAACCCGCCGAGTAACTACCCGTCAAGATCACCATCAACGCGCCCCGCAGGTTCACCCTAGCGGGGCTTTCTCATGTCCAATTCAAAGACTCCCAGAAAGTATCACACCATTAACGCTACCATCCGCAGCGCCCTGACCATCCAATTGCCAGAAACCCCGCTGGCTCCGGCCCTTGCCGACCTCATTCCCGCCCGTGCCCGTGCCTTGGGTTGCATCGACTTTGAGGACTACTGCGATCTGATCGACCGAGAGGCGACCGCGCACCTCGCTGGCGGCACGCTGGTCCGGCTTGATCGTCTTCGCAAGATGCGCCGCCCCCGCGCCTACTTCGACCGCAAGACCAACACGCATTGCCTATCCGTCTGCCTCAACGACAACAGAACCATGTTCGCCAAGGTGGATGCCGCCGATTGAATCGACATGCAGGAGATCGGGGCTAACGGGCTGTCGCAGGGCGCGGACACCTTCAGTGGCATCTACGTTTCCACGACCATGCCCGTCAAGCGGCAGGCCCAGATTGAAAAACTGATGATCTCCCGCCTCATCTTGGACCTGGGGCCGGATGAGCAGGCCGGGTTCACCGATGGTGACACCCTTAATCTGCGCCGGGACAACCTCTATGTGACCGCCGCGGACAAGCGCAGAAGCCACCTCCGCAGCACCCGCGCAGTTGCTCAAGAAGCTGCCGCCCGGCGCACCGAGATGGTCACCGAAGGCCGCACCTTGGACACCCCAACCTAGACCCCCTCAGGGCTGCCTCTGGTGGGCCGTGGGGCGAATGTCAGGGAACCTCAGAGCATTACCCCGATCTTTCGCGCAGTCACTCCACGGTCCTCCTGAGGCGGCCCAGCGCATCCTCTATCAGCACACAGCAACTCACATCCTAAGGACTTCAAACATGGCAACTTCATTCAATCCGTTCACTGGCAGCTTCGAGAGCGGAGACGCCCACACCGGGTCCAGCTCCGGCATTGCCCATCCCGGCAGTCAACCCGCAGGTGCGCCGTCCGACAGTGCCGACTATCGCCATCGCAATGAGGGCCGCTGGGTCGGAGCGTCCGAGCTTGTCCGCGGCGAAGGTATCGAACGCACCGTCCGAAACTAGACCGGCTCCCCCGTCTCGAACCGCGACTACAGGGGCACTGACTTGGTGACCATTCCGGGCGGCGGGCATATGACGTTGGACATGGCCGCCCAGCTGGGCTTCGCCAAGCGCAACGGCAACGGCGGCTTTTCTTTCGGTAGCAAAGCCGGGAGCGACCGGGCAGAGACAACGGTAGGTCAGCCGCAGGCGCAACCCAGCGCGGCATCGGAGGCTGCACCCAACGAGGCGGAGACCTTCCGTGCCAGCGACAGCGCAGAGGAGGCCATGACATCGCTGGTCAACACTCTTCCGCAGAGTGCCCAGATGGCTGCTATCAACGCAGTGGTGGAGACGGGCAGCATCAGCCCGGAGATGATCGAACGCATGGCGCGGCAGTCAGGTGTGGACCCCTCCGAGCTATCCCGGCAGGTGGAAGATGCCCACGCGGGCTTCTACGGGGCCGTGATGGATCGTGTCGGCGCGCTGGGCGTCCATGATGCCGACATGTTCGGCGACTTCATCGAAGGCGACAGCCGCATGGCCCGGCAGATGCAGCAGGCCGTGCGAAGCATGGTGATGAACAACGACCCAACAGGCTTTGACGGGCTGGCCCAGAAGTTCACTCAGTCGCTGGACATCATCGACCCGGAGGCGGTCACCGACGCCTTGAAGGCCGCAGGTCTGAACCACCGGCGCGGCGGCAACGGTGAAATCCTGATGTTCCTCCAAGGGCGCGGGTAGGTCAGCTATCGGGAAGCCGTGCGGCTGGGCCTTGTCAGGGTTTCGCGGGCCTGACTGCAACACCAAGGAATCAGAGAGAAGGGCTGGCCACTGGCCCTTCGACACTAGGCAGAACAGCCTAGGCAGCCAGACAGAAGTTTCTCTGCAAGCTGTTAAATTAAAACGATATTTGATTAATGGTGGAGCCAAGGGGAATCGAACCCCTGACCTCTTGAATGCCATTCAAGCGCTCTACCAACTGAGCTATGGCCCCACCGTGAGGTCCGCGAAGCGCGTCTGCGCCGCCGCGTGTGGGGTCTATAGGAGGGGGCGCGGCGGGGTGCAAGCGGAAAATCGGCGGCGCCGTGCAGTTTCCGGAAATTCCCCCGGCAGGCCTGCGCGGCGCTCCGCATCGATGCGCCGCAACGAAGAAGGCCGCGCCATTTCGGGCGCGGCCTTGGGTCTTATTCCTCTTCGTCGCCCGCGACATCGGCGATGTCGTCCAGCGACACGTCGCCGTCGTCGTCGTCCTCTTCCAGCAGGTCGTCGTCGATCTCGCCCGCGTCGTCGGCGATATCCTCTTCGTCGTCGACCAGTTCGTCGTCATCGTTCGCCGCGGCCGTCTTCTCGGTCACCAGCGTCTTGCCACGACCGTCGGTCAGGCTGGTCACCGTGAACGTGTTCCCGCAGGCCGGGCAGGTCATCGGATCTGCCTTCAGGTCGTAAAAGCGGGTGGCGCAATGCGGGCACAGGCGTTTGGTGCCCCATTCCTCTTTGGGCATGGTATTCTCCTTCAGCCGCGATTAGGGGAAATCGGGTGATCCCCTGCCACAGAGGCCAAGGGGTGTCAAAGGCTTTATCTGGCAGGCCAAGGCGGGCATGGCAAGCGGCGATCAGCAGATCATCATCGAAGAGGGGCTGGCGGTGCGTCTGCGGCGCTCGCCGCGCGCACGGCGGATGACCCTGCGCGTGCCCCGCGACGGGTCGGGCGCGGTGCTGACCCTGCCCGTGGGGGTGCCCCTGGCCGACGGGCAGGATTTCGCGCGGTCGCGCCGGGACTGGCTGCGCGCGGCGGTGGGCCGGCTGCCCCTGCGACAGGCGGCGGTGTCCGGCGCGGCCCTGCCGGTCGAGGGGCGGGCGCTGATCCTGACACCGGCGCCGGTGCGGCGCGCCCAGGTTCAGGACGACCGCCTGCTGATCCCCGAAGGACGCCCGGCGGGCGCCGTTGCGGCCGCCTGGCTGAAGCATCTGGCGATGCTGCGCCTGCGGGTGGCCTGCGACCGGTTCGCGGAGGCACTGGGGCGCCCCTATGCCGCCATCGCCCTGCGCGACACGCGGTCCCGGTGGGGCAGCTGCACCCATGACGGGCGGCTGATGTTCTCGTGGCGCCTGGCGATGGCGCCGCCGGTCGTGCTGGATTATGTCGCGGCGCACGAGGTCGCGCATCTGGCGCATATGGATCATTCGACTCGGTTCTGGGCCCAGGTCGAGGCGCTGATGCCCGGTCATGCCCCGCATCGGGCGTGGCTGCGCGCGCAGGGGGGCGATCTGATGCTGTGGCGGTTCCGCGATTGACGCAGCCCGGATTTGTGATCACATCATGGCCATGAGCCCGACCGACCCCACCGCCCATGAACGCCTGTATCGCAGCCTGCGCAGTCAGATCATGCTGGGGGAACTGCCGCCGGGCAAGGCGCTGACGCTGCGCGGCATCGCGCGCGATCACAACCTGTCGATGACCCCCGCGCGCGAGGCCGTGCGCCGCCTGGTGGCCGAAGGCGCGCTGACCCTGTCGGGATCGGGACGCGTGGCCACGCCCGCCCTGTCCGACGACCGGATCGAGGAATTGGCCGCCCTGCGCGCGCTGATCGAGCCCGAGTTGGCCGCCCGCGCCCTGCCGCGGGCGCATTTCGCGTTGATCGACCGTCTGGCGGTGATGAACGGGCGGATCGCGGATGCCGTCGAGCGCCACGATGCCGTGGGTTATATCCGCTGTAACCTCGATTTTCACCGCATGCTGTATCTGCGGGCGCAGGCTCCCGCGATGCTGGCCATGCTGGAGACGATCTGGCTGCAGCTGGGACCGACGATGCGCGCGCTTTATGGTCGTGTGCGGCGCAACGAACCGCCGCGCCATCACCGCATGATCCTGGCCGCGCTGCGCGCCGGTGACGAGCCCGCGCTGCGCCTGGCGGTGCGGGCCGACGTGACGCACGGCCTGCGGCATCTGACCTCGACCGAGGGCGCCTGACGGCAATGTGACTTTGCCCGCGCGCCCTGCCGGGCATCATGGCATCCCGACCACAGGAGATGCCCGATGATCGACCGCCGTCAGCTGTTGCGAAGCCTGGCCATCGCCGCGCCGTCCGTCCTGGGCATCGGGGCGGTGGGGCAGGCGCTGGCCCAGGATGCCCGTGCCGCCCGGCTGATCGCCGCGAACGTCTGCCAGGTGACCCCGGCAACGACGCAGGGGCCGTTCTACTTCGATCCGCGCCTGATGCGCGGCGACATCCGCGACGGGCGTGCGGGCTATCCGCTGGCGCTGCGGTTGCAGGTGGCGGATGCGGCCTGCCGGCCCATCCAGGGCGCGCGGGTGGATGTCTGGCATTGCGATGCGCAGGGCAACTACAGCGGCTATCCCGGCCAGCAGCAGGGCGACCTGAGCGGAGAGACCTTCCTGCGCGGCGCACAGGTGACCAACCAGGCCGGGCGGGCGGCGTTCCGCACCATCTGGCCCGGATGGTATAAGGGCCGCACGGCGCATGTGCATTTCAAGGTGCTGCTGGGGGAACGCGACCTGCTGACCGGTCAGATCTTCTTTCCCGACCGCTTCAGCCGTGCGGTCTTCGACCAGTTGCCCGATTACGCCCGCGACAGCACGCGGGGGCGGATCTTCAACGATCAGGACGGCATCGCGCGCCGCGCGGGGCAGGGCGCCTATGCCGAGGTCACGCAGGTCGAGGGCGGGTTCGAGGCCGCGATGGTCATCGGGCTGGCCGATGACCGCGGGGCGCTGGTGTCGCGGTCCTAGCCCTGCACGCCCATCGGCGGCAGGCCCAGATTGCCGAACTGGACGTTGGGCAGGGCCGAGGGGATGACGCGGGTGTATTTCGTCCCCTCGATCGCCGCACCGGCGATCAGGCCCGACTGGCCGAAGATCATCGCCACGACCGGGAACTGGGCGCTGAACGTATCGGCACCCACCGCCATGCCGCCCGACGGCAGCGCGTAATAGGCCCCGGCACCCGCGGTCCAGCCCGGTGCCGCGCGGAACGCGGTCAGCGCCTGTTCGTCCTGGAAGATCAGCACATGCGCGTATTGCTGCGCACCCGCCTGAAGCCCGACGGTCGCGCGGGTGGCCGAGTAATAGTCGACCGTCTGCCCGCCGATCCGCAGCGCGCCCTGGCCATAGGCGCCGCCAAAGCCAAGCGCGGCCTCGGTCATCAGGGGCATGTACAGCACGCCGCGGGCGTTCTGCAGCAGGGGTTGGGATGCGGGATAGGTGGTCACCAGATACTGGTGCGTCTGGTCGACGCGCGCATCCAGCTGGGCGGCCGCGTCGCTGCCGACCGCGTTGCTGCAGCCGGCGGCCAGCAGAGCCGCGCCCCCGGTCAGCAGCAGGTTGCGACGGGACAGGTGGATCGGGTGGGTCATGTGTCGCCTCGTGTCGGGGTGCGGGGCTCGTCTCGGCCCGTTGGCGCGCAAGATACGCCAGCCACCGGCGTCATGCCAGCATTTCGGCCACCGTCGGCGCAAAGTAGCTAAGCACCCCGTCGCATCCCGCGCGGCGGAAGCCCAGCAGGCTTTCCACCATCGCGTCGCGCGACAGCCAGCCGTTGCGGATCGCCCCCTCGATCATCGCGTATTCGCCGCTGACCTGATAGGCGAAGGTGGGCGCGCCGAATTCGTCCTTCACGGCCCGGCAGATGTCCAGATAGGGCATGCCGGGTTTCACCATGACCATGTCCGCGCCCTCGGCCAGGTCGCGCGCGACGCAGCGGATCGCCTCGCCGCGGTTGGCGGGGTTGATCTGATAAGTCTTCTTGTCACCCACCAGCCGGCCCGACGCACCCACCGCGTCGCGGAACGGCCCATAGAACGCGCTGGCGAATTTCGCGGCATAGGACAGGATCGCGACGTTCTTGTGGTCATGGCGTTCCAGGGCGGCGCGCAGGGCGGCGATGCGCCCGTCCATCATGTCGCTTGGCCCCAGGATGTCCGCGCCGCAATCGGCCTGGACCAGCGCCATGCGCACCAGCGCCTCGATGGTCTCGTCGTTCAGGATCTCTCCGTCCCGGACCAGCCCGTCATGGCCGTTGGCGTTATAGGGGTCCAGCGCGATGTCGGTCATCACGACCAGATCGGGGACCTCCTCCTTGACCGCGCGGATGGCCAGGTTGCCGATATTGTCGGGATCCCATGCGCGGGCGCAGTCGTCGGTGCGGCTGGCCTGGTCGGAATGGGGAAAGATGCAGATCGCGGGGATGTTCAGCCGCGCCGCCCGTTCCGCCGCCCGGCGCGCGCCGTCCAGGGTCAGGCGTTCGACCCCGGGCATCGAGGCGATCTCGCCCTCGGCGCCGGAGACCTCGGTCACGAAGATCGGCCAGATCAGGTTGGCGGGGGTCAGGTTCCGTTCCGACACCATCGCGCGGATGTTGGCGTTGCGGCGCAGCCGGCGCAGGCGGCCGGCGGGGAAGGGGGCGATGATGGGACTGGCCATGGGGGCCTCCTGTCTGGGGTGGGGCAACCGTGCCGCTTTTCCTTGGTTGAAACCCGTTCTAAGGTCGCGCGCAGACAAGGACAAGGAACTGCCCGTGCCGCAATTCGACAACCTGATCGGGCTTCTGGGCAGCCGGTCCTTTTCGACGATCTGGTTCTGGCTTGTGCTGATCGGCATGTGGTCGGTCGCCGGCCGCAGCGTGCTGGGCATCCCGACCGAGGTGCTGGCCCGCGCCCGGGCGTCGCTGGTGGGGGACGATGCGCAGGGACCGGCGGTCATCACGCTGCTGGACTGGCTGTCGCTGATCCTGCCCCGCTGGCAGCTGCGCCCGCGCGAGGGGGCGGCCTTTCTGGGCGTCACCAGCTTCCTGATGACCTCGCTGGCGGTGCTGGGGTTCGTCTTCTGGCTGGAGATGGCGCAGGCGCTGACGCTGCTGCTGCTGCCGTTCTGGGTGCTGTTCTGGATGCGCGTGCGCCTGGCGCGGCGTCTGGTGCCGCTGGTCCATGCCGCGCAGGAGGGGCGCGCGCCCGTGTCGCAGGCGGCGGGCGATGCGGCCCGCGCGATGGTCTGGCACAAGCGCTTCGTGACGATCCTGTCGATGATCGCGGTCGCGGTGACGGCGTTGTGGGGGGCATTGTGGACGGTCCTGCATCCCGTTGGCTTCTAGCCCGCTTGACTTCCCCGCGCAGCCGCTTAGGTCAGCATCCATGTCCGACAAGCTGATCCTGTCCGGTGCGCCCGAAGGCTATGACGCCGCGCTGATCGCGCGCGAGGCGGCGCGACCCGAGAACCGTGGCGCGCCCGTGATCCACGTGGCCCGCGACGACCGTCGCATGGAGGCGATGCGCCAGGCGCTGACCTTCATGGCGCCGCATCTGCCGGTGCTGGATTTCCCGGCCTGGGACACGACGCCCTATGACCGCATCTCTCCGGCGCCCGAGGTTCAGGCCGCGCGCATGGCGACGCTGGCGGGGCTGGCGCAGGGGCGCATCAAGGGACCGTTCGTCCTGCTGACCACGCTGAATGCGGTGCTGCAGCGTGTGCCGGCCCGCGATCTGGTCCGCGGCACGGCCTTCATCGCGCGCGTGGGCGACCGCATCGACGAGGCCGCCCTGCGCGAGTTCCTGGTGCGCATGGGGTTCGCGCAGACCGCGACCGTGACCGACCCGGGCGATTACGCGATTCGCGGCGGCATCATCGACATCTATCCCCCCGGCACCACCGGGCCGATCCGCATGGACCTGTTCGGCGACGTGCTGGACGGCGCGCGGCGGTTCGATCCCGACACGCAGCGCACCACCGAAAAGTTGGACCGGATCGAGCTGGCGCCGATGTCCGAGGTCATCCTGGACGAACCCTCGATCACCCGGTTCCGGCAAAGCTATCGCACCGAATACGGCGGCGGGACCAGCGACCCGCTGTACGAAAGCGTCAGCGCGGGCCGCAAGACGGCCGGCATGGAACATTGGCTGCCGTGGTTTCACGACCGGATGGAGAGCCTGTTCGACTATGCCCCCGGCGCGTCGGTGGTGCTGGACGATCACATCGGCCAGGTGATCGACGCCCGCCGCACGATGATCCGCGAGCAGTTCGAGGCGCGTCGCGCCGCGATGGCCGCCAAGGGGAGGGCCGACACGGTCTATAAGCCCGTGCCGCCCGACGCGATGTTTCCGACCGATGCCGAATGGGACGCCTGGCTGGCCCCGCACCGGGTGCTGCGCCTTTCGGTCCTGCAGCAGCCGCCCGGGCCGGGCGTCCTGGACGCGGGCGGCCGCCAGGGGCGCAACTTTGCCCCCGAACGCCAGGCCGAGCAGATCAACCTGTTCGGCGCGCTTGCCGATCACGTCAAGGCGCTGGCGCGCACCCACCGCGTCATCATCGCCAGCTTTTCCGACGGTGCACGCGAACGCCTGTCCGGTCTTCTGACGGACGAGGGGCTGGCCGGGGCCAAGCCCATCGCGGACATCCGCGACCTGCCGGACCAGCCGGGCAGCATCGGCCTGACCGTCTGGCCCCTGGACGAGGGTTTCGTGGCCGACGGCAGCGCCTTGGGGCGGCTGGCGGTGATCTCGGAACAGGATGTGCTGGGCGACCGGCTGATCCGTGGCGCCAAGAAACGGCGCAAGGCCGACAACTTCCTGAAGGATACCCAGACCCTGTCGCCGGGCGATCTGGTCGTGCATGTCGAACACGGCATCGGCCGATACACCGGCATCGAGACGATCATGGCGATGAAGGTGCCGCATGACTGCGTGGCGCTGGAATATGCAGGCGGCGACCGGCTGTTCGTGCCGGTCGAGAACATCGAGCTGCTGTCGCGGTACGGCCACGAGGAGGGCCTGCTGGACCGGCTTGGCGGCGGAGCCTGGCAGGCCCGCAAGGCCAAGCTGAAGGAACGCATCAAGCTGATCGCCGACAAGCTGATGCGCGTCGCCGCCGAACGCCTGCTGCGTCCCGCCCCGGTGCTGGAGCCCGACGATCACGACTGGCAGGCCTTTGCCGCGCGCTTCCCCTATAGCGAGACTGACGACCAGCTGTCCGCCATCGAGGACGTGGCCGGCGATCTGGCCATCGGCCGCCCGATGGACCGCCTGATCGTGGGCGACGTGGGGTTCGGCAAGACCGAGGTCGCCATGCGCGCGGCCTTCATCGCGGCCAGCCAGGGGATGCAGGTCGCCGTCGTGGCCCCCACGACCCTGCTAGCCCGCCAGCATTACCGCAGCTTCGTCGAACGGTTTCGCGGCACCGCCATCACCGTCCGCCCGCTGTCGCGCTTTGTCAGCGCCAAGGACGCGTCGGCCACCCGCACCGGCCTGTCGGACGGCAGCGTGGACATCGTCGTGGGCACTCATGCAGTGCTGGCCAAGGGCGTGCGGTTCAAGAACCTTGGCCTGCTCATCATCGACGAGGAGCAGCATTTTGGCGTCGGCCACAAGGAGCGGCTCAAGGAGCTGCGCAGCGACATTCACGTGCTGACCCTGACCGCGACGCCCATTCCGCGCACGCTGCAGCTGTCGCTGACGGGGGTGCGCGACCTGTCGGTGATCGGCACGCCGCCGGTCGACCGCCTGGCGATCCGCACCTATGTCAGCGAATTCGACACCGTCACCATCCGCGAGGCGCTGCTGCGCGAGAAGTATCGCGGTGGGCAGTCATTCTTTGTCGTGCCCCGCCTGACCGACCTGCCCGAGATCGAGCACTGGCTGACCGAGAACATGCCCGAGCTGTCCTATATCGTGGCGCATGGCCAGCTGGCGGCGGGCGACCTGGACAGCCGCATGAACGCCTTCTACGACGGCAGCCACGATGTGCTGCTGGCGACGACCATCGTCGAATCGGGGCTGGATATCCCGACCGCGAACACGATGATCGTCTGGCGCGCCGACATGTTCGGCCTGTCGCAGCTGTACCAGATCCGCGGTCGCGTGGGTCGTTCCAAGGCGCGGGCCTATGCGTACCTGACCACCAAGCCGCGTGCGCCGCTGACGCCGCAGGCCATGCGGCGGCTGAAGTTCCTGGGCAACATCGACGGCCTGGGCGCGGGCTTCAACCTGGCGTCCCAGGACCTTGACCTGCGCGGTGCCGGCAACCTTCTGGGAGAGGAGCAGTCGGGCCACATCAAGGAGGTCGGGTTCGAGCTGTACCAGGCCATGCTGGAGGAGACGATCGCCAAGCTGAAATCGGGAGAGCTGGAGGGCACGCCCGAGGATGAATGGGCGCCGCAGCTGAACCTGGGCGTGCCGGTGACCATTCCCGACAGCTATATCCCCGATCTGGACGTGCGGCTGGGTCTGTACCGACGTTTGGCCGACCTGACGACCAAGGTCGAGCTGGAGGGCTTTGCGGCGGAACTGATCGACCGCTTCGGCCCGCTGCCGCGGGAGGTGAACACGCTGCTGCTGGTGATCCGCATCAAGGCGATGGCAAAGCGCGCCAATATCGCCAAGCTGGACGTGGGCCCCAAGGGCATCACGGTCCAGTTCCATCAGGACAAGTTCCCCAACCCCGCCGGGCTGGTCGATTTCCTGTCCGACGAACGCGGCACCGCCAAGGTCACCGACAACAAGGTCGTGCTGAAGCGCGACTTCGCCACCGACGGCGAACGCATCAAGGGCGCCTTCGCCGTGGCGCGCGATCTGGCGGCCAAGATCAAGGAAGGCCGCGCCGCCGCGAAAAAGGCCGCCACGTGACGGGCGGGCAGATCCGGTTCGACACCGGGCCCCTGGGCGACGGCACGCTGTTCCGCGCCCCGCAGGCGATCATCCGGGCGGACAGCGCGGCGGGCGTGGGCCCGGCCCTGGCCGCGATGCAGGCGGCGACCGAGCGGGGTTGCTGGCTGGCGGGGTATCTGTCCTATGAACTGGGTCACGCGCTGATCCCGCGGCTGGCCGGGCTGATGCCTGCGGACCGGCAAATGCCGCTGATCCTGATGGGGGTCTTTGATGGCGCCCATCCCGCGGATCCGCTGCCGTCACCCGACGGCGTCGCCATCGGCGCGGTGCGCCCCCTGTGGGATCGCGCGCGCTATGACGCGGCCATCGCGGCCGTGCACGGACTGATCGAATCGGGCGATACCTATCAGATCAACCTGACATTCCCGCTGCAGGCCGAGGTCGAGGGTGATCCCCTGGCGATCTATGCCGCGCTGGCCGCCCGACAGCCGGTGGGCGAGGGGGCCTTTGTCGATCTGGGTGGGCCGGTCGTCCTGTCACGCTCGCCCGAGCTGTTCTTTGCCGTCGATGCCGACAGGCGCATCACCACCCGCCCGATGAAGGGCACGGCCGCCCGCGGCGACACCCCGGCAAATGACGCGCAGGCCGCGCGGGCGCTGCATGGATCGGCCAAGAACCGGGCCGAGAACCTGATGATCGTCGATCTGTTGCGCAACGACATCAGCCGCATCTGCCTGCCCGGCACCGTTCGCGTCCCGCAGCTGTTCCATGTCGAGACCTATGCCACCGTGCATCAGATGGTCTCGACAGTGCAGGGTCAGCTGGTGCCCGACGCGGGGCTGGCTCAGATCCTGGCGGCGCTGTTTCCCTGCGGGTCGATCACCGGAGCGCCCAAGGTCCGGTCGATGCAGATCATCGCCGATCTGGAGGGCGCCGCGCGCGAGGTCTATTGCGGGGCCATCGGATGGGTCGATCCGGCGGGGCCAATGCGGTTCAACGTGGCGATCCGGTCGCCTTGGGTGGAAACGCCGGGGCGGTTGCGCCTGAATGTCGGCGGCGGCATCGTGCATGACAGCCAAGCCGGGTCCGAATGGGAGGAAGCACTGTGCAAGGCCGCATTCTTGGGCCGATCCCCGACGGTCTGACCGTCTTCGAGACCATGCGCGCCGAGGCGGACGGCCGTATCCCCCTGTGGCCGCGCCACTTGGCACGTCTGCGC